>CAIMVB010000490.1 GCA_903844785.1 uncultured Rhodospirillales bacterium
GCGATCTTGTTGGCGATAACGCGCGCGGCATCCAGCAGTGCTTCCGGCGCCACCACCTTGGAAACCATGCCACAGGCGAGCGCTTCGGCGGGGCCAATGGTTTCGCCTGTCAGAGACAATTCCAAAGCCTTCGACATGCCAACCACTTTTGGTAGCAAGTAAGCACCGCCATCACCTGGTACGATGCCGACTTTCACGAAGCTTTCAGCAAAAAGTGCTTTTTCGCTGGCGACGCGAATATCGCACATCAACGCCAGATCAAGCCCCGCACCAATCGCTGGGCCATTCACTGCCGCGATGGTTGGGATATCCAATTCATACAGCGCCAATGGAATCATCTGAATGCCACGGCGATAGGATTCGCGAATCTCCGCCCCCGTGCCACCGCCGGTAATGCCGGTCTTATCCCGCATACCCTTCAAATCACCACCCGCGCAAAAGGCGGAACCGGCGCCGGTGACAATCACGCAGCGCACACTGTCATCACGCGACAGGGTGCGGCAGGCCGCTTCCACTTCCTCACATTCCGCACGCGTGGAAATGGCATTGCGCTTTTCCGGGCGATTGAGCGTGAGGGTAACAATACCGCCATCACGTTCGATGTTCAGAAATGGGATCATGGGGTGATTTCCTCCTCACGTGCGGTAATGAAGGGCCAAAGCGCGCCAGGCAGCGCTTGCGCTTCCTGCCCGATGCGCTTGGCCCAAAAAGCTTCGCTGCCACCTTCTTCGCGCCAAGACCAAAGCCGGCGCGTGAAATGATGCAACTGATGTTCTTCCGTAATGCCCATGGCGGCAAAGACCTGATGCGCAATGGCGGCGCCACGCGTTGCGGCTTCGCCCACTGTGATCTTGGCGCAACCAATCTCAAACGCTGCAGCGGCCAAGCCACGCCGATCCACCGCACGCGCCGCCGCAGCAGCGGCGACAGAAGCGGCGGAAGTTTCCGCAGCAAATACCGCCAATTGCTGCTGCACCGCCTGAAAGCGCCCAATGGGGCGGTCGAATTGCTTGCGCGTATTGGCGTGATCCACCGCAAGCGCCAGCGCCGCTTGCATGGCGCCGGCGATTTGCCCGGCGCGCATCAAAGCGGTCGCGAGGAGCGCGGCTTCCGCGCCCCAACCATTGGGCAGCACCGCCTCGGCTACCGGCGCGCCGATGATGCGCGCGCGGTCTCGCGCTTCATGTGCGATATTGCCGCCTACTTCCCAAGCCAGCGCAGCCGCCGGGTAAAGCGCGATGCGCGCGCCATCCAGAAGTGCGATGTGACTGGCATGGCGCCCCCAGGCAATGGCGCCTTGGCCTGCACCAAAGCTGATCACGCCTTCTGGTGGCGTAATGCCGGCTGCCGAAAGCAACGCATTGGCGAAAATGCTCTCTGCCAGCGGCACCGGCGCGGCGTGGCGGCCAAGCACCTCCATCAGCGGCGCCACATCACTGAAGCCAAGACCCACACCACCCGCGGCTTCCGGCACCAGCGCGCCATTCAGGCCAAGTGCCACCAGCGCATCCCAAGTGGCTGCCGGCCAGTTGCCCGCTTCCAGGTCGCGCAGGGTGGAGACATCCGCTGCATCCGCCAGCGCACGATCAACCTGCTCGGCAAGTTCCGTTGCGATTTCGCTTGCCATATCAGCGCAGCCCCAATTCGCGTGCGATAATGCCGCGCATGATTTCCCGCGTGCCGCCACGCAGAGAGAAAGTCGGCACAATCTGCGTCAGATAGGCATGCATCCGGCGCATATCCTCTGGCATGTCTTCGGTCGCGATCAGATCACGCACCACATTGGGCAAGGCCTGTTCGAAATCATTGCCCAAATCCTTCACGAGCGCGGCTTGCCGCACCGGGTCTTGCCCATCTTCCAACATGCCTGCGACCGCGACTGACATATTGCGCAAGGCCCACAGTCGCGCGACCTGCCGCCCAAGCGCTGGCGCGGCTGCATTATCCTGCTTCAGCGTTGTCATCGCCGCTTCCAGCAGGGGATGGGATGAGAGATACCGGTCCGGCCCGCTGCGCTCAAACGCCAATTCACTGGTCGCCTGCGCCCAACCAGCGCCTTCCTGCCCCACCAACGCATCCTCCGGTAGCATCACATCATCAAAGGTGATTTCGTTGAAACCCTTTTCGCCCACCAGATCGCGGATTGGGCGAATATGCACGCCAGGTGCGCGCAAATTCACCAGCACCTGAGAAAGCCCGATATGTCGCGCGCCACCTTCCGGCGCGGGAGAGGTACGCACCAGCGCAATCATCCAATCACATAAATGGCCGAAAGTGGTCCAAATCTTCCGCCCATTCAGCTTCCAGCCGCCATCAACCTTCTCGGCCTTGGTGCGGAGCGATGCCAGATCGCTGCCGGAATCGGGTTCCGACAAGCCAATGCAAAACGCGTATTCACCGCTGGCAATGCGCGGCAGGAAATGGCGCTTCTGTTCTTCGGTGCCTAGCCTGAGGATCAGCGGGCCGGATTGCCGATCGCCGATCCAATGCGCCCCCACCGGCGCCCCGGCGGCGAGCATTTCTTCCAGCACGATGTTGCGTTCCAGAAAGCTGCGTTCCGCCCCGCCAAATTCGCGCGGCCAGCACATGCCGATCCAGCCCTTGGCACCAACCGCGCGGGTGAAATCCCGATCAAACCCCATCCAGGAACGGGCGCGGATTTCGGGTGTGAAATTCGGCGCATGTTCGGCCAGAAATGCGCGCACTTCGGCGCGCAATTCAGCCGCGCCTTCCGGCGCATCGCGTAAATCAAAACGAAGCCCAGCCATGGCGCAGCCCCCTTACAATACGCCTGCGGCACGCGCCGTAGCGATTTCTTCTGCTGTCATATCGGCAAATTCGCGCAGCACCGCATCCGTATGTTCCCCCGGCGCGGGGATGCCGTAGCGATAGGCAACCGGCGTCCCGGCAAGCCGCAAGGGTGAAGCCGGCACGCGCACTTGCCCGCCCGCATGATGTGGGATTTCCACAATCAGCCCGCGCGCTTTGGTATGCGGATCAGCCTCTACATCGGCGGCTGTATTGATGGGGCCAGAGGTGATTTTCGCTTCTTCCAATACCGCCAACCATTCGGCCCGTGGCCTATGGCGCAGCACATCATGCATCATGCCCAACAGCAAATCGCGGTTGGCGGCGCGGTCTCTTGCTCGGCGGAAGCGTTCATCCTCCGCCCATTCGGGATGGCCAAGCGCCGCCGAAAGCCGGACAAATTCGCGGTCATTCAAAACACCAATGACGAATTTCGCATCAGATCCCTGAAACACGCCATAAGGCACCGCCACCACCGCGTCATTGCCGGTGCGTTGCATCAACTTGCCGGCATTCAACCATGACGTCATGGGCGCCTGCATCAATGACACCATGGTCTCATAGAGTGAGACCTCGCAATATTGCCCCTCACCGGTCTGATCGCGATGCCTGAGTGCGGCAAGGATGGAAACCGTTGCGGCAAAGCCCGTGAACATATCCGCCACCGGCACGCCAACACGCTGCGGGCCGCCGCCTGGCTTGCCATCGGCTTCGCCGGTTACTTCCATCAGCCCGGCCATGGCTTGCGCTACGAAATCATAGCCAGAGCGATGCGCATAAGGCCCGTTCTGCCCGAAGCCCGTGACGGAACAATAAACCAGGCGCGGATTGATGGCGCGCAGATCATCATAACCCAGACCATAACGCGCCAGCGTGCCAGTGCGGAAATTCTCAATCAGCACATCAGCCTTCGCCACGATGCGCTTCAGAATCGCCGCGCCCTCAGCCTGCGTGAAATCCAGGCTGAGCGAGCGCTTGTTCCGGTTGAGCGAGGTGAAATAGGTGCTGTCATCACTCCCCGTCACAAAGGGCGGTCCGAGCGCGCGCAGATCATCGCCATTGCCTTGGCGTTCCAGCTTGACGATTTCAGCGCCCAAATCGCCCAACATTTGCGCGCAAAGCGGGCCGGCTACCACGCGGGTCAGGTCAATCACGCGCAAGCCAGTAAGCGCGCCAGGCTTTGGGAGTTCTGTCATGATGCCTCAGCTCCCGCGCACCCGGGCGCGCAATTCGAATTTCTGGATTTTGCCGGTCGCGGTTTTGGGTAGTGCACCGAAGGTGATGTGGCGCGGCACCTTGAAGCCGGCCAGATTGGCGCGGCAAAAAGCATTTATCGCATCACGATTTTCCACCGCACCTGGCTTCAGCGTAATGAAGGCATGCGGCACTTCGCCCCATTTTTCATCTGGGTGTGCCACCACGGCTGCTTCCATCACATCCGGATGGCGATAGAGCGTTTCTTCGACTTCAAGGCTGCTGATATTCTCACCGCCCGAGATCACAATATCCTTGGCCCGGTCCTTGACTTCGATATAGCCATCGGGGTGCAGCACACCCAAATCACCGGTACGGAACCAACCATCCACAAAGACCGCTGCATTTGCCTTGGGGTTTCGCAAATAACCCTTCATCACGGTATTGCCGCGCAGCGCAATTTCACCAATTGTCGCGCCATCGGCCGGCACAGCCGCACCCGTTTCGGTATTGATCACCGTCGCTTCTTCCAGCGTCGGCAGAGCAACACCCTGCCGCGCCATGAAGGCGGCTTTTTCCGCTAAAGGCAGGTCATGCAAGCCTGGCTGCCAGGCGCAAAGCAATGAAGGGCCGTAGCACTCCGTCAGGCCATAAAGATGCGTGACATCGAAGCCGAGGTTCTCCATGGCCGCGATCACCGGGGAGGGCGGCGCCGCGCCGCCAGTGGCAATCCCCACGCGATGCGCGAAGCTGCGACGCTGATCTTCCGGCGCATGGATCAGCATGGTCAGCACCACCGGCGCGGCGCAGAGATGCGTCGCGCCATGTTCAGCAATCAGTGCAAAAATCCGGGCTGGTTCCACGCGGCGTAGGCAGACATGCGTGCCGCCTTGCAGCGTAACCGCCCAGGTATAGGTCCAGCCATTGCAATGAAACATCGGTAGCGTCCAGAGATAGACGCTTTGCGCATTCAGCCC
>CAIMVB010000491.1 GCA_903844785.1 uncultured Rhodospirillales bacterium
AGTCGTGAGTGTTATAAAGTAACAATGACACTGACCGCCACCCCTATCTCCACCGCCGCCCGCGATGCCTTGCTCGCGGCCATCAAGACCGATGCCTCAGGGCTCATTCCTGCCATCGCCCAGCAGCATGACACGGGCGAGGTGCTGATGATGGCCTGGATGAATGCGGAAAGCCTGGCCGAGACACTCTCCACTGGCCGGGTCTGCTATTATTCCCGTTCGCGCAAGGCGCTCTGGCGCAAGGGGGAAACATCGGGCCAGGTGCAGATGCTGGTGGATCTGCGGCTTGATTGCGATGGCGATACCATCCTTCTGCTGGTGGATCAGCAGGGCGTTGCCTGCCATACCGGGCGGCGCAATTGCTTCTACCGCGCCCCGCGCGGCGAAACCCTCGCTAATATCGCGGAGCCGCTGATGGACCCGAAAGCGCTTTACCGCAAATGAAGCTCATTCCTGTCACGGTGCTGACTGGCTTTCTCGGCGCAGGCAAGACCACGCTATTGAACCGACTGCTCAAGCATCCTGAGATGGACGGCAGTGCCGTGCTAATCAATGAATTCGGCGAGATTGGGCTGGATCATCTGCTGGTCGAAAAGCTGGATGAAGATACCGTTCTGCTGAATGCCGGCTGCCTTTGCTGCACCATCCGCGGTGATTTGCAACGTGCGCTGCGCGATTTGGCACTGAAAGCCGAAGCCGGGCATGAAATTCGCCGCGTGCTGATTGAAACCACGGGCCTGGCCGACCCCGCGCCCATTCTGCAAACACTCATGAGCGACCCGGTGGCGCTACGATCCTTTCGCCTGGATGGCGTGGTGACCGTGGTGGACGCGGTACTCGGCGCCGCCACGCTGGATAGCCAGATTGAAGCAGTGAAGCAGGCCGCCGTTGCGGATAGGCTGATCCTCAGTAAGACCGATATCGCCCAGGCGGACCACTTGAAGGCGCTTGAAGCGCGGTTGCGTGCGCTCAATCCCGGCGCGCCCATCAGGCATGTGGTGGCTGGCGATGTCGCGCCAGATTTTCTGTTTGGCACAGGCGGATTTGATTCCGCCGGCAAGATTGCCGATGTCGCAGCATGGTTGGCGGCAGAGGCCGCGCATCATCACCACCATCATGGCCATCACCACGACCCCAATCGCCATGATGCGCGTATCCAGGCCTTTGGGCTGACCTTCGCGGAGCCCCTCCCCTGGGAGGGCCTGGCGACCTGGCTTGAAATGCTCGTAATCACGCGCGGCGCCAGTATTCTGCGCATGAAGGGCATTCTGAACCTGCAAGGGGAAGACCGCCCTGTGGTGCTGCATGGCGTTCAGCATGTCTTCCACCCGCCGGAATGCCTGCCCGAATGGCCGCCGGGGCATGACAGGCAATCGCGGCTGGTTTTCATCCTGCGCGATCTGGACCGTGCGGTGGTGGAAGAAGGCTTGGCGGCCTTCCTGCAAGCGGCGCGGGATAAGGCCGCCCTTAGCGCCGGCACGGCCTGATTCCGCCGCGCGCCAATCTCGGCTAATAACCCGCCATGGCCCCTGCCCCTTTGACCTTTGAAACCCTCTCCGGCGCTGCGCTGACCGCGCGGCTGGATGCGCTGGCCGGCTTGCGGATCAAGGTGTTTCGCGAATGGCCTTATCTTTACGATGGCGATGCGGCCTATGAAGCGCGCTATCTTGCCGCCTATGCCGAAAGCCCAGGCGCGCTGGTGGTAGCCGCCAGCACGGCTGAAGGTGAAGCGGTTGGCATGGCCACCTGCCAGCCGGGGCAGGAAGCAAGCGCCAAGCTGCGCGCTTCCTGGGCTGCCGCGGGGCTTGACGTGGCAGAGCTATGTTATTTCGGTGAGAGTGTTTTGTTGCCGAAATATCGCGGCCAGGGTGCGGGCGTGCGCTTCTTTCAGGAACGCGAAGCCCATGCGCGCCGCCTGGGGCTTTCCATCGCCGCCTTCTGTTCCGTTGTGCGCAATGAAAACGACCCGCGCCGCCCGCGCGACTACACGCCGCTTGATGGTTTTTGGCGCAATCGCGGTTATGAGCCGCGCCCGGATATTTCCACCGTCATGCATTGGCGCGAAATGGATGATACGCGCGAAACACCGCATGTGCTTTCCTTCTGGATCAAGCGGTTTTCATGATGGAAGCACAACCCATCAGGCTTGGACTGCTGCAATATCCGGTAGGGCGCCCTGCCTCCATTGCGGATTTCGCCGCCCGGCTTGATCGCTGGCTGGAAGAAGGCCGCGCGAGCGCGGATTTGCTTGTGCTGCCGGAATATGCCGCCGTGGAACTCGGCGCCGCGCTGAATGGCGGTGAGGCGAGTGAAGCCGCCGAGCTTGCCGCCATGATCACCGCCGCGCCCGCCATTCTAGAAGTGATGCGCGATGCCGCGCGGCGCCATCAGGTATGGCTACAGCCCGGCACCTTGCCCATGCGCGCGGCGGATGGCCACGTGGTTAATCGCGCGCCCTTGATCACGCCGGAAGGCCGCATCGCCTTTCAAGAAAAACGCGCCATGACGCGGTTTGAAACTGAACGCTGGGGCATCAGCCAAGGCATCGATCCCAATGTGTTTGACACACCCTGGGGCCGGATTGGGATTTCGATTTGTTATGATATCGAATTCCCCAAACATGCGCGCGTGCAGGTCATGGCCGGCGCCTGGCTGATCCTGGCGCCAAGCTGCACGGATACGCTCGCTGGTTTTAATCGCGTGCATTTTTCTGCCCGCGCGCGTGCTTTGGAAAACCAATGCTATGTCGCGATTACGCCAACCGTCGGTGAAGCGCCCTGGTCCGCCGCCCTTGATGTCAATCGCGGCTGCGCCGGTGTTTTCGGCCCGATGGATCGTGGTTTTCCTGCCGATGGCATCATGGCGCAGGGGCAAATGGATGCGCCGGGCTGGGTATTTTGCACGCTCGATCCCAGCCTGATTGAGGCGGTGCGGCGCGATGGCGCCGTGCTCAATCACCGCGATTGGCCAAGGGCGCCCTTCACCTCGCCCAAGCCCGCACACTTCGTATGACGCTGATCTACATCATCGCAGGCGAGGCTTCCGGTGATGTGCTCGGTGCGCGCCTGATCGCGGCTTTACGAAAGGCCCGCCCTGATCTTGCTTTCGCTGGCATTGGCGGCGAGCGCATGGCCGAACAGGGCATGCAGAGCCTTTTTCCCTACCGCGAATTGGCGCTGATGGGCTTGCTGGAAGTGCTACCGCGCATCCGGCAATTGAAGCGACGCTTGGCGGAGACCGAAGCCGATATCATCACGCGCCAACCCGCGCTGCTGGTCACGATTGACAGCCCCGGCTTCACGCTCCGCATCGCGGAAGCCGTGAAGCCGCGCGGCATTCGCGTGATGCATTATGTCGCGCCGCAGGTTTGGGCCTGGCGTCCAGGACGCGTAAAAAAACTCAAGCAGAAGATCGATGATCTGCTTTGCCTACTGCCTTTTGAGCCAGAATTTTTCGAAGCGGCCGGCATTCCGGTAAGCTTTGTCGGCCATCCCGTTTTGGAAAGTGGTGTTGATCAGGGCAATGCTGCGCGGTTCCGCACGCGCCATGGCCTTGCCGCCACGGATCGCCCTTTAATCATCATGCCCGGCAGCCGGCGCATTGAAGCAACACGCTTGCTGCCGATTTTTGGCGCGACGCTCCGCGCCGTTTTGCCCCAAAACCCAGGGCTACGCCCGGTGATCCCGGTGTCACCCATTGTCGCCCCCTTGGTGCGTGAAGCCGCCGTCACTTGGCCGGGCCGCCCCATTTTGGTGGAAGACATTGCGGATAAGCATGATGCCTTTGCGGCGGCGGCGGAAAATGGCGCGGGGTTGATCAAATCCGGCACCTCATCTTTGGAGATGGCGGTGGCGGGCGTGCCGCATATCGTTGCCTATCGCGTCAATCCCATCACCGCGGCAATTGCGCGGCGGCTGATCAAAGTGCCGCATGCCTCGCTGGTTAATCTTCTCTGCGCTCGGGAAGTGGTGCCGGAATGCATTCAGGAAAATTGCGCTCCGGAAAAACTGACCGCCGCGCTATTGCCGCTTTTGCAAAACCCCGCATTCATCACAGCGCAGCGCCAGGGCTTCGCTGAAACCCTGGCCAAGCTTAGCGCGCCGGAAGGCACGCCATCGGAAGCGGCGGCGGCTGCCGTGCTCGCCGCGCTCCCGTAATTCACTCAGGGCTGCATATGCGCCCCGCCGCATTGCACCCAATTCTGCCCGGTGATGAAGGAAGCCCCTTCAGACAGCAGGAAGCAGATCAAGGGCGCCACTTCGGATGGCAGCGCTACGCGGTTCAGGGGAATACGCGCCAGCGTGCGTTCACGGAAACGTTCTGAACGGATCACCTCGGTCATCGGCGTTTCCACCGTGCCGAAGCCAACACTATTCACGCGAATACCATAACGCGCCCATTCGCTCGCCGCCGTCATGGTCACACCGAAAAGCCCGGATTTGGCAGCGGCGTAATTCACCTGACCAATACTGCCACGCTTGCCGGCGGTGGAGGATATATTGACGATCGCCCCCGGCCTTTCTTCCCCGGCGCGGGCGCGTTCGATCATGTGCTTTCCAACGGCCTGCTGCATCAAATGGCAGGCGGTCAGGTTCACATTGATCACTTCCTGCCATTGGCGGAAGGTCATTTTTTCGATCATGGCGGGGCGCGTAATGCCGGCGCAATTCACCAGCCCATGCACTGCGCCAAACCGCGCCACCGCATCCGCCACACATTGCGGGCCGAAGGCTTCATCACTCACATCGCCTTCAATTGCCATGGTGTGATCGCCGGCCAGGTCTTCCGCCACCTGCATCAGGGTTTCGCGGTTGCGTTCCACCATCACCAGATTGCCGCCAAGCCCCAGCACCAATTCGGAAATGGCGCGGCCAATACCCTGCCCCGCGCCGGTGACGATAATGGTTTTGCCCGTCAGGGCCATGGGATTCATCATTGCCGTTTCCTTCCTTTTTTTCTCTCGCAAAAGCCGTGTGGTTCAATTCAAGCGAAGGCCGCGAATAAGCTCCGGGCTTGGCTTGGCCTCACCGCGCTCCACGCGCTTCACAATATCCGTCAGCGCCGCATTGGCCGGCGCATCAATGCCGATGGTCGCACCCTTATCCACGACAAAGCCGTTAAGATATTCAATCTCTGTCCGGCGGCCCTTCACCATATCCTGCCCCATGGAAGGCCGATGCGCGCCGCCACCACCCTTGGAGGTTTCAGCGAGGCGATGCTCATCATAGTTCTTGCGCGCTTCGGCATCCCCTTCACCCGCACGGGCGATAATTTCGGGATCCAGGTGGAAGACTTCTTCCAGATCATAGCCAAGCGCCTGGCCAATCCGGATCGCTTCAGACCCCAAGCGCGCGGCAAAACCGCGAATGGCATCATCCGCCACCATGTCGCGAGTTGTCAGGCCCGTGCAGGCGGAAAGCCCATTGCCCATCACATTCGCCACAAGTTTGGACCAGCGCTCCCCCCAAAGATTGTTGGTGGTCAAAGCGCTATCCGTCAGCCCGACCAGCTTGGTGATATGTTCCGCGCGCGGTGAAATCCGCCCATGCGGTTCGCCCACACGAAACACCGTATGCGATGCCCCGCTTTTGCCCGCCGCGCGGCGCACATGGCCGGGTTCGGCCAATTCCACCGTGATCAGGCTCGCAATCGCGCCCAGCACGCGGCCCCAGCCGACAATGCCCGCGATCACTTCCTCATTGATGCAATTCTGCAGTGAAACGACATAGCCGCCGGGCGAGAGATACTGCGCGATCATCGTCGTCGCCCAGGCTGTGTCGTATGATTTCATGCACATGAAGGCGATATCAATCGGCTTTTCTTTCGCCAGGGACTGCACTTCGGTCAGATGCAGCGCGCGGGGCTTCACCGTGAATTCCGGCACATCGCGCAAATGCGTGATGCGCAGCCCCGTCTTGCGCATGGCTTCAACATGCTCAGGCCAGGGGTCAATGAAAGTCACATCCTCCCCCGCCTGGACCATATGCGCGCCGGCATAGCCGCCAACCGCACCCGCACCGAAAATCGCTATTCTTGGCTTCATCACGTTTCCCCACTTCAAGTGGGCGCGATGCTCCGCCCGGAATCGCCGCGCTGCAAGGGGGGGTCAGGCGGTTGCGCGGATAGCGTCTTCAATCGCAAGCGCCCATTTCAGGGCCCGGCGCCCAGCCGCGCCATCCACCACCACCGGCCCCTGCCCCTGGCAGGCCGCGATAAAGGCAGCTTGTTCGGCTTCCAGACTGTCATGATCTGTCCAGGTGGCGCGATCCACGCCATGGCCCGGCATGGTCTCCACGGCCTCCGCCCCACCGCGCCGCAACACCGCGAGCGAGCGGGTCAGGAAATCCACCGCCATTTCGCCCTCGGTCCCCAGTACGCGGAGCCGCCTTTCCATGGCCAGCGAAACACGCGACGCCGTAATGGAAGCCGCCCGCCCGCCCGGGAATCGGAGCCGCGCGACGGCGAAATCCGGATGCTCTGAGGCAATGGCAGCGCCCACTGCCTCCACCGCCTCAGGCTCCCCGCCGGCCAATTCCATGACCAGGTCCAGATCATGGATCATGAGGTCCAGCACCACCGAGACGTCCAGGCTCCGTGGGCGGAAGGGCGCGGCGCGCACCGCCTCAAAGGACAGCGCCCGGCCACCGGAAGGGGTCGCCATCACGGTCCGAAATGCCGCCGAAAAGCGTTCAATATGGCCAACTTGCAGGACCCGCCCCTGCCGGGCGGCCAGCGCAATTAGCCGATCCGCCTGATCAAGGCTCGCCGCGATGGGTTTTTCGATAAATACATGCCGGCCGGCCGAAAGGGCTTGTTCCGCCAGCGCGTAATGAAAGCGGGTCGGTGCCGCAATAATCACAGCCTCCGCCGCCGCGATCACGGCCTCCGGCGCCAGGGCGGGTGCGCTGACCTCGGCGGCGATCTGCGTGGCCCGGTCGGCCGAGGCATCATGCAAGCCAATCAGGCTGATCGAGGGGTTGGCGGCGGCCTTCAGGGCATGGAAACGGCCAAAATGACCAACCCCTAAAATGCCCAGACGGAGTTTTGATGTGTTCACATTCATGCGCCAAAGCTACACCTAAGCGGGGCGGGCTTGCATCCCCTGAGGTGCCTCGCCATTGTCCGCCCGCTCAACCAGGGGATTCCACCCGCCCATGCTTCATTTCGCGCGCTGGAAACAGGCTGTCATTCTGGGCGTTTGCCTGCTCGGGGTGGTGCTGTGCCTGCCCAACCTCATGCCGCGTTCGGCCTTTCCATCCTGGATGGAACCGCGCCAGATCAGCCTTGGGCTGGATTTGCGCGGCGGTTCCTATCTGCTTTTGGAAGTGGATTTGAATACCGTTGTGCGGGAAAGGCTGGAATCCGTGGTGGATGGCGTGCGCGGAAAGCTCCGCACCGCCAATATCCGCTATGTGAACCTGGCCGCGGATGGGCCGAACCGGCGCATGGGCTTCCGCGTGCTGGACCCGGCGCAGGCGGGCGCCGCGGCGGCAGCTTTGCGTGAATTGGCAGAACCCGTGACGCTGCCCACCGGTCAGAATGTTCCGGATATTGAGGTGAACACTGCCCCGGATGGTACAGTTTCTGCCTCACTCAGCGAAGCGGGGCTGCGCGCCAAGGCCACCGCGGCGGTTGAACAATCCATTGAAATCATCCGCCGCCGCGTGGATGAAACCGGTGTGGCGGAAGCGTTGATTGCCCGCCAGGGCCAAGCGCGCATTCTGGTGACGCTGCCGGGCGTGGAAGACCCCAATCGCATCAAGGATTTGCTGGGCCGTACCGCCCGCATGACGTTCCATTTGGTGGATGAAAGCGCCAATCTGGCCGGTAGCCCGCCGCCTGGCGTGATGTTCCTGCCGAGTGAACGCCCAGGTGAACGCATCGCCATTCGCCGGAGTGTGGCCGTTGATGGCAAAAACCTGACCAATGCGCGCGCCGGGCAGGATTCGCGCACCGGCGAATGGGTGGTGAATTTCACCTTTGATGGCACGGGCACGCGCCGCTTTGCCGATATCACCCGCGCCAATGTCGGGCGGCCCTTCGCCATTGTGCTGGATGACAAGGTGATCAGCGCGCCCGTGATCCGGGAACCCATCACCGGCGGCCAGGGGCAGATCAGCGGTTCGTTCACGGTCCGCACAGCCAATGACCTTTCAGTATTGCTGCGCGCCGGCGCCCTGCCGGCACCACTGACCATTGTGGAAGAACGCACGGTGGGGCCTGAATTGGGCGCGGATGCCATTCGCGCGGGCATGATCTCGCTCGCGGTCGGCACGCTATTTGTCTTTCTGTACATGGGCTTCGCCTATGGCGTATTGGGCTGGTTCGCCAATGTGGCGCTGGCCTTCAATATCATTCTGCTGATGGCTGCGCTTTCCGTTTTGGAAGGAACGCTGACGCTACCTGGCATTGCGGGCATTGTGCTGACACTCGGCACCGCGCTGGATGCGAATATTCTGATCAATGAACGTATCAGGGAGGAAGTGAAAAACGGCCGAACGCCGATTAATGCGCTGGAAGCGGGCTATACCAAGGCGTCCGGCACCATCCTTGATTCCAACCTGACCAACCTCATCGCCATGGCCTGCCTTTATGGTTTTGGTTCAGGCCCGGTGAAGGGTTTTGCGGTTACGGTTGCCATCGGCACCATTGTGCAGATGTGGACAGCGACCGTGCTGACGCGGCTTTTCGCTTCCTGGTGGTATCGTGCGACGCGGCCCAAGGAATTGCCGGTATTCCAGCGCCCAGGGCTTTCGCTACTGGAACGCCTGCGTCGGCCGCTTTTCCGCATTTTCCCCGATGGCACGCGCATTCCCTTCATGCGCGGCGCCAAGACGGGGCTGATTGTCTCGGCCGTGCTTTCCAGCCTTTCAGTAGCTATCGCCTTCCATCCTGGGCTTGAGAAGGGCATTGATTTCAAAGGCGGGGTGGAGATGGAAATCCGAACCCCTGGCCCCGGAGATATTAGCGTTCTACGCGGTGCCGTTGGTGGGCTTGGCCTTGGCGATGCCACGCTGCTGCAATTTGGCGACCCCGCAACCTTCGCCCTGCGCCTTCCTGCCCAGGGCGACGAAGGTGGCGTGCAACGGGCAGTCACCGCCGTGCGTGAGGCCTTGGAAAAAGCTGCGCCCGGCACACGAATCTTACGCGTGGAAGCCGTTGGCAATCGCATTTCCGATGAATTATTCCTGGGCGGGCTGATGGCGCTTGGCCTGAGTTTCTTGGCCATGCTGTTTTATATCTGGATCAGATTTGAATGGCAGTTCGGTATTGCCGCTATTGCAACCCTTATCCTGGATGCCACCAAAACCATCGGCTTCATGGTGTTATTCGGCATTGAATTTAACCTGACCACGGTTGCCGCGATCCTCACTATCATTGGCTTCTCCGCGAATGACAAGGTGGTGGTGTTCGACCGCATGCGGGAGAATCTCCGCAAGTTCAAAGCCATGCCGCTTGAACAATTGGTTGATCTTTCAATCAATGAGACGATGAACCGCTCACTCGGTACTTCCATGACCTTGCTTCTTTCGGCGCTGCCCTTGGCCCTTTTCGGCGGGGATACATTGTCTGGCTTTGCTTGGGTGATGGTGGTCGGCATTGTGATTTCGGCCGGGTCTTCGGTCTTTATCGCGGCCCCCATTGTGCTCTTTACCGGGCGCAATCGGCTGCGCATGCCCGATGCCAGCGCGCCCGAAAAGGCAGTCGCCACGCCCAGATAAGGCCCGATCGGCAGGTTAATAGTTTCCTCACGCGGGATTGCTGTTAGACTCCACCCGTAGGAAAGCCGGTCATAAAGGGTGGGGCGCGTGCTACAGCGCGAAAAGAGCAACCTTGGAAGGAACCTTCGGGCGCGTCATTTGCCCGGCTTCGCCTGCACCCAAAGCCTTTTGGACGAAGAAGCGGAATTGCGGGCCGCACTCGCCGACCGCGTATTGCTGGTCCGTTACCAGCCCATCATCAGGCTCCGTGATGGCCATATCGCCGCGCTGGAAGGGCTTGTGCGCTGGCCACGTGATGAAGCCTTGTTGCAGGCGGGTGCCTTTGTGCCCCTCGCGGAAAAGCTTGGCCTCGCGCTTGATCTGACCCATGCCGTGCTTGAACGCGTGGCGCATGATTGGCAAAGAACGCCCTCTCCCAAGGGGGGGCTTGCGGTGAATATGCCGCTCAGTGTGCTGCTGCTGCCCGAAATGCCGGCGCGCCTCGCCGCAACGCTCCGCCGGCATGGTAAGCGGCGCGGGCCGCTATTGCTGGAACTGACGGAAACCGAGGCAATCCGCGACCCATCGCGCCTGCGCCGGGCCATGTTGCGGCTCAAGCGGCTTGGTATTCCCGTATTGCTGGATGATGTGACGCTTGGTGATCATCGCTGGCGGGTCACGGGCTTGCCCTTCGCCGGGCTCAAGCTAGACCGCAGCCTGACCGAGGCCCTGCCACATCAGATGCGCGCGCGGCGCTTCCTGCGCGCCATCCTGGCCGATTCCCACACCAAGGGTCGCTATGTGATTGCCGAGGGGGTTTCAAACCCG
>CAIMVB010000492.1 GCA_903844785.1 uncultured Rhodospirillales bacterium
GCCTTGCGGCGCCCCTGATCTTTTCCCGAATGGGATCTTCCTGAATTACTTCAGGATGATTTCCACGCGGCGGTTCTGCGGTTCACGCACGCCATCGGCGGTCGGCACCAGCGGGTTGGCTTCACCGAAGCCGCGGGTCATGATTTCATTCCGCGGCACGCCACGGCGCACCAGTTCGGCGGCAACGGCGTTGGCGCGGCGCACTGACAGGCCCTGGTTGTATTGGTCGGAACCGGAACGGTCCGTGAAGCCATTCACTTCAATGCGGGTCACGCCTGTGCCACGCGCACCGGCGGCTTCGCCAATGATCTGGCGCGCACGATCGGTCAGGTCAGCCTTGTTCCAATCGAAGAACACCAGATAGGTCTTGGCAGCGGCAACAGGTGCGGCAGCGGCAACCACCGGCGCGGCGTTGAAGGCGTAGCGCAGGCCAACGAGGAGCGAGTGGTTCACGTTGTCCACGTCAACCTTGGTGCGCGTTCCAGCATTGTTGGATTCAATTTCATGACCAGAAGTCATCATGAAACGATATTCCGCTGTCATGGCCAAGCCAGGCACTGACGAGATCGGCAGCGAGAGGCCAGCAATCGCCTGGCCGCCCCAATTGCCGTTGTCACCGCTCAGTACATTTTTGACGCCGCCGACATTGGTGCCAACTTCGTCGTAATCGTGCCAGATGTAGCCACCGCCGACACCGACATAGGGCGTGATGCCGCCAAGCGCGTTGCCGATATTGATATCGTAAAGCAGGTTGAGCATCGCGCCATAGCTGGTCGCTGTGCCAGTTTGACCGCTCAGGTTAGAGCTACCTGACTTCACGTCGGCGACATCGTTCGAGCGATAGCTGCCTTCAATTTCGGCGCGCAGACCGTTGCCGAAGCCCCAGCCAAGGCTGAGCACGCCGACATAACCCCAAGCGAAGTCGGCGGAAAGGTTGGAGCCAAGCACATCCTTATCAGCCGCCGTGGCGCCTGTGATGTCCGTCTTATCCAGGTAATTCCCGCCCACACCCGCGCCAATATAAAGCCCGCTCACCGGCTGGGCCTGCGCCAGCACTGGCAGCGCTACCACCGCCGCGGCGGCCAGAAGGGTCTTTTTGAAGCTCATTGTCTTTCCTCATCTCTGTTTCGGATCAATTAATCCGATATCCGAATCAATTCCGAAATCAACGTATTGTCGTTTAGCACTAAATTCAGGCAGGGCGAGCCAAAACCGGCTTTTTTGGCGGTGGCGTGACGTATCGGTCACCCGCTGTGATATTTTTGCAATGGTATTTGTTTCCGATTTTCGGGGCGCCCATGGAGCCTGGCTTTCTTCAATCGACCCGCGCCTCTCATCAGTTGAAGCAACCACTTGGCGCCGGGGCCATTGACTTCCCCCGCCCCCTGACCAAGCCTTTCATCAAAACAAGTCCCAGGAGGAAGCCGTGCCGGAGGAAAACACCCCAATCGCCGCCAATATCTCGCCCAGTGAAATGGAAGGCTTTGTGGCCCGTTTCCAGAATCTCCACGGGTCTGAGGAAGCCTTTGTCGATTCCCGCCTGCCCGGCGCGCTGCGCTTCAAGATCAACCTGATCGGCATGGGGGTGGTGGAACGCAGCAATGTGCCGGAACTCCGCCCCAATATCCCGTTGCCGGCCATGGGTTTCAATCTTGGTATGATCCAATGTGATCCCGGCAATGGCGCCTCTCTCCATTCCCACACGACTGAGGAAGTCTTCATGCCCCTGGTTGGCCCCTGGGCCGTGACCTGGCTGAATGACGCAGGGGAGCAGGAAATCATCCTACAACCCTTTGATTGCATTCATGTTCCGGTGGGGGTCTATCGGGGCTTCCGCTATGTGGGCGAAGGGCGCGGCACGCTGCTGACGCTGATCGGCGGGCCGGATGCCGGCAAAGTGGCCTGGGAGCCGAGTGTTCTGGCCCGCGCCGCGGCGCAGGGTCTGTCACGCAATACAGAAGGTGAAGCGCAGGGGTTTGGTTCATGAAACAGCAATTTTCTCGCCGTCAGGCACTTGGGTTGGCGCTGGCCGCCGGCGCGGGCAGCACGGCCTTGGCGCAGCCCGGCTTCCCGAACCGGGCGGTCAATATCATCGTGCCCTTCCCGCCGGGTGGGGCCACAGACCTGATTGCCCGGCCCTATGGCGCGGCGTTGCAGCGCCACTGGAACCAATCCGTGGTTTTACAGAACCGGGGCGGGGCGGGCGGCGCGCTTGGCATGAATGCCGGGGCCATGGCGCGGCCCGATGGCTATACGGGCGTGATCGCGCATGTTTCCTATTCCTCGATCCCGGCGGCGGATGCGCTATTCCAGCGCGCGGCTTCCTTTGAACGCGCCAGCCTTGCCCCCATTGCGCTGCTGACAGCCGACCCCCTGATCATTGTGGTGAAGGCGGATGCACCCTGGCGGAGTTTCCAGGAATTCGCCGAAGACGCGAAGCGCCGGCCCGGTGAGATCGCCTATGGTTCCTCGGGCCCCTATAGCGCCGTGCATTTACCTTTTGAGATGCTGGCCCATGCTGGGGGCTTCCGGCTGAACCATGTGCCCTATTCAGGGGGCGGGCCGGCCATTACCGCCGTGCTGGGTGGGCATGTGGCGGCTACCGCCAGCACCGCGGCGGTGATGGCGCCGCAAATCCGCTCTGGCGCCATGCGCGCTTTGGTGAATACGGGCGCGCGGCGCGTAGCGCTGCTGCCGGATGTGCCAACCGCGCTGGAACTTGGCCTGGCGGGCGTGGAATTCTACCTTTGGGTTGGGATTTTCAGCCAGCCGGCCACGCCCGCCGCCGAAAGGGAAGCCTGGCGCCAAAGCACGGCGGCGGTCGCGAAAGACCCGGAAATGCTCCGCCAATTGGAAGCGGCAGGGCTGGAATTGGACCACCGCGACGGCAAGGCCTTCCAGGATTTTCTGGACGCGGATTTTGCGCGGGTGCAGGCGGCGGTGAACCGCATTGGGCGGGTAGAATAGCGCCTTTTCAGCGTTGCCCGGCGCGGGCGGCCAGATCAATCAGCCGGGTTCTGCTTATTGGTCTGGCGGGCCTGCGATGAAATTGGCAATCGCTGCCATCAATCTCTCTGGTTCATCCGCACGGATTGAATGGCTGCTTTGTTCAAAAATCTGCAGCTTTGATCCTGGGATCAGTTGGTGAATTTCTGCCGAAAATTCCGGCGCGCAAATCCAATCATGCTGACCGCCAATGATCAGCGTGGGCGCGGTGATGTTTTTA
>CAIMVB010000493.1 GCA_903844785.1 uncultured Rhodospirillales bacterium
AGCGTGAGCGGACGCTGCGCGTTATAGCCCGCTTCCGCCAGCAAGGCGCGGCCCCGGGCGGGGTCCAGCCGATAGCGATTGGCCGGGTTGCCAAAGGTGGGATCATTCGCCTTGACGAAACCCACCGAAGGTTCCGCGGTGCCATTCAGCAATTGCACCATGCCTTCGCGGTCAATGCAGTAATTCAGCGCCTGACGCACGCGCACATCAGCAACCGGGCTGCTCGCGCGGCCCGTGGCAAACACCCAGGGCCAGACATGCGGGTAGGAGTTCGTCACGATATTGAAACCCGCCTGACGGAGCGAACCTATGGCATCCGGCGGCGGCACCTCAATCCAATCCACCTGGCCGGAACGCAGTGCGGCAAGGCGCGTATTGGCTTCCGGCATGGGCAGCAGCACGATGCGATCAAGCTTCGCGCGGCGTGATGCGTCCCAGTAATTATCGTTGCGCGAAAGCTCCGCCGATTGGCGCGGCACGAAGCGGGTAAGCCGGAACGGCCCGGTGCCGGCCGGTGGCAGCGCTGCCACACGCGCCCAATCCCGCCCCGCCTGTTCAAAGGAATTGGGGGATGTGATCAGGACATAAAGGGCAAGATAGGGCCAATAGGAAACCGGGCGTGTCGTTGTGGTCTCGAAAGTGAAATCATCCACCTTGCGATAGGATTCCAGCACCGGGATGCGCCCGCGCGTGATCGCGCTACCGGTCGCGTCAAATTGCGGGCTGTCATTCTTGAAGAAGCGGTCGAAATTCCACAGCACCGCATCGGCATTGAAGGGCGTGCCATCATGGAAAGTGACGCCACGGCGCAGATGAAAGCGCCAGATGCGCGGGTCATTGGCATCCTGCTCCCAGCGTTCAGCCAAGCCAGGCTTGATGCCCGCTACCTGATCAGCGCGTGACAGATCCCACAGCACCAGCGATTCGAAAACCGGGTAGCCCAGAAAGCGCATGCCTTCGAAGCCGTTATTGGGCATGCCGGTTGTGGTTGGCACATCGGTCGCCGTCATGGCGATGCGGAGCGTCTTTGGCTGCTGCTGCGCTTCGGCGCCAGCAATCCCCATGGCCATCAGGGCAGCGGAAAGCGCCGCGCCCCAAAGCCTGTTCTTCCAAGTCATTTTCAGTCTCCCGTCAGCGGCAACGCGGGGGGCGCTGCCTTGCGGGAAGCCTAGCAAGTATTGGGCCGGGGCCAAGCCCCGTTCATTCGGGTTTGATGTTCTGACTGCGGATAAGATCGCCCCACATGACCAATTCTTCGGCAAGGGTGCGCGCCAAAACCTCAGGCCCGCCGGTCTCCAGCACCACACCCTGTTCGGCCATGCGGGCGATCAAGTCAGGGTCCCGCGTGGCCACGGCCAAGGCTTGCGCGGCGCGCGCCACAATAGGTGCCGGCAAGCCAGCCGGGCCGAAAAGCCCCTGCCAGAAAACGCCATTAAAGCCGGGCAGCGCATCCGCGACAGGCGGCAAATCCGGCAACAGGGCAACACGATCCTTGGAGGATATGGCAAGTGCGCGCGTCGCCCCTTCCCGCACCGCCGGCAGCGCTTCCTGCACTGCGCTGAACATCGCCTGAACGCGGTTTTGCCGAAGGTCAATCAAGGCGGCTGCACCACCGCGATAGGGCACATGCACCACATCGATGCCAGCGCGGGCGCGGAACAATTCCAGGCACAAATGGTTCACCGCCCCGGTGCCAGATGAGCTGAAATTCACCTTGCCCGGATTGGCCTTGGCATAGGCAATGAGTTCCGCCGTGCTGCGCACTGGCAGTGATGGATGCACGTGCAGGATGAAGGCGGTGCGAAACACCGTGCCAATCGGCGTCAGCGCCGCCACTGGATCTCGCGGTTGCAGATTGGGCTGAAGTGCTGGGTTGATGGCGAGCGTCGAGGTCCCCATCAACAGCGTATAGCCATCCGGCCTGGCCTGGGCGGCGGCGTTATTGGCAACGGCGGTTGCGGCGCCGGGGCGGTTATCCACCACCAAGGTCTGGCCCAATTCGCGCCCCATGCGGTCCACAATGCCGCGCGCGCCGAAATCCGTGACACCCCCCGGCGGATAGCCGAGCAGCACGGAAACACTCCGGTTCGGCCAGGTTTCCTGGGCGCGCAGCGCATGGGGCAAGGCCGGCGCGGCAAGGGTGGCGGCAAGCAGGGCGCGTCTTTGCATGGGGTTCCTCCCGGTTATGCCCGGCAGGCTGCTTCAGGCGGGGCGCGGGATCAAGCCCGGCAAGGACTCCGATCCTTCATCAGACTGTCATCTATATGTCACGCAGCATTGCTAGGGCGCGGTCATGAAAAGCGGGGTCTCCATGCTGGAAATTGATCGGCTCACCAAGCGCTTCGGCGCCAAGACGGCGGTGGATGGCGTGAGCCTGCGCATCCCGGCGGGGCAGATGGTGGGCGTGATTGGCCGTTCAGGCGCGGGGAAATCCACGCTACTGCGCATGATCAACCGCCTGACGGAACCAAGCGAAGGCCGCATTCTGTTCGATGGCCAGGATGTGACGCAATTGCAGGGCCGGGCGCTGCGCGATTGGCGCATGCGTTCCGCCATGATTTTCCAACAATTCAACCTGGTGCAGCGCCTTGATGTGCTGACCAATGTGCTGGTCGGGCGGCTTAATCAGCGCCCCATGCTGTCTTCCATGTTCAAGATGTTCACGGCTGAAGAACGCGCCATGGCGCTGACCGCGCTTGATCGGTTTGATCTGGCCGAGGCCGCGCTGCAACGCGCGGATACACTTTCCGGCGGCCAGCAGCAGCGCGTCGCGATTGCGCGCGCGCTGATGCAGAATCCGCGCCTGATCCTGGCCGATGAGCCGATTGC
>CAIMVB010000494.1 GCA_903844785.1 uncultured Rhodospirillales bacterium
CGCCCATGGCCACATCAAGCACCGTGCTTTCCACGCCAACATCGCAAGCCCCGCCGTCCAAAACGGCGGCGATCCGGCCGGATAATCCTTCCAGCACATGATCAGCCGTAGTCGGGCTGACGGCGCCGGAGCGATTGGCCGAAGGCCCGGCAACCGGAATGGTAGCGGCGCGCAGCAGTTCCAAAGCAAGCGGATGCGCCGGCACCCGCACCGCAAGCGTATCCAGCCCCGCCCCCGCCAGCAGATCAATCCGGCATTCAGCACGGCGCGGCAGCACCAGTGTCAGCGGGCCAGGCCAAAAGGCAGCGGCCAAGGCACGGGCGCGGTCATCGGCCAGCACCTCGGCAAAGGCTGCTTCGGCATCAGGAAAATGGCAGATCAGCGGGTTGAAATGCGGGCGGCCCTTGGCTTCAAACACCGCCGCCACGGCCCGGCCATTCCGCGCATCCGCACCCAGGCCATAAACCGTCTCGGTCGGGAAGGCGACGAGTTCGCCCGCGCGGAGCAACCGCGCGGCTTCCGCGACCTGGTCTGCCCCGAGCCGCAGGGTCATCCCGGCAGGCCTTCACAGACAAAGCCTGGGTTTTCAAAGCCAAGCTTGGCGTAGAGCAAGGGTGCGCGGCCTTCCAGCACAAGCACGCGCCCGCCGGCGGCTTCCACCACGGCCTGCGGGGCGGCGGTATCCCATTCCATGGTGCGGCCAAAGCGCGGATAGAGGTCGGCGGCCCCTTCGGCGAGGCGGCAGAATTTCTCGGCCGAGCCGATATTCACAACCCGCGCGACATGGCGCCCTTCCAGGAAGCGGCCCATGCGCGGGTCATCGGCGTAGTGATGGCTGCCCATCACGGTAACCCCTTCGGCCGGTGGCGTGCGGGCGCGGATGGGGCGCGTGCCGCCAGCATCGCGCTTGAAGGCGCCGCCACCAATGCGGCCCCAAAAGATCTCGCCGGAAGCGGGCAGCGCCACGGCGCCCAGCATGGCGCGGCCCGCCACCACCAAGCCAATATTCACCGCGAAATTATCCCGCCCGGCGGCAAATTCCCGCGTGCCATCCAGCGGGTCCACCAGCCAAAAACGCTCGGCATGGGCGGGCGCGGTGCCGGCAGCGACTTCTTCTTCGGCAATCACTGGAATATCGGGGGTGGCGGCGCGCAGCCCCTCTACAATCAACGCCTCGGCTATCCGATCAGCTTCCGTCACCGGGGAATGGTCGGATTTCCGTTCCACCGCAAAGCCGGCGGCCTTGATCGCCATAATGGCGGAAGCCGCCTTGGCCACGAGATCGCCGGCCAAAGCCAGCAGCGCATCATCATCCATGGCCGCTGCTTTGGCCGTAGCGGCGCCGCGCTGCAAGCCCTGTTTTGGTGGCGGTCCCTCTGTTAAGGTGGTTGCAGATCGTTTCGCCCCAGGAGCCCCCATGCCCGATATCACCTTCGTCAAGCCCGCCCTGCCACGCGGCGGCGCCTTGGTTTTGCTGCTGGCGGAAGGTGCGGCGCTGGCCGGCCTGGCCAAGGCGGCTGAGGAAGCCGCGGGTGGCGCGGTTTCGCGCGGCCTGGAAGCGGCGAAGTTCAAGGGCGCCAAAGGCCAATCCTGCACGCTGTGGGCGCCGGGCGCGGGGCTGCAGAAAATCGTCGCCATTGGGCTGGGTAAAGCCGATGCGCTGGATACGCAGGGGGCCGAGAATGCCGGCGGCACCGCGCTTACGGCCGTGCAGCAGGAACGTGATGCGCTGATTGCCGCGGATGGCTTAACCCCCGCACTAGCCGCCAGTTGCGCCATGGGCTTGCGGCTGCGGAGCTATCGCTTCGATCGCTATCGCACCACGGAAAAGGAAGACGATAAGCCAAAGCTGGAACGCGTTGGCATTGCCAGCGCGGAAGCGGCCAAAGCAAAAGCCGCCTTCGCGCCGATGCAAGCCGTGGCCGATGGTGTTTTCCTGACGCGTGATCTGGTTTCCGAACCGCCCAATGTGCTGACGCCGGCTGAGATGGCGGAACGCTGCAAGGCGCTGGAAAAGCTTGGCGTTGAAGTGGAAATCATGGGCCCGCGTGAAATGAAGCGCCTGGGCTTCGGTGCGCTATTGGGCGTGGCGCAGGGCAGCGCGCAAGAACCGCGCATGGTGACCATGAAATGGATGGGCGCGCCCAAGGGCAAGAAGCAAAAGCCGGTCGCTTTCATCGGCAAGGGTGTCACCTTCGATACCGGTGGCATTTCCATCAAGCCGGCGGGCGGCATGGAAGATATGAAATGGGATATGGCTGGCGCCGGCACGGTGATTGGGCTGATGGCAGCCCTTGCCGGGCGCAAGGCGAAGGCGGATGTGATTGGCATGGTGGGCTTGGTTGAAAACATGCCATCCGCCACCGCTCAGCGCCCAGGCGATGTCGTGAAATCCTATTCCGGTCAGACTGTGGAAGTGATCAATACCGATGCGGAAGGCCGTTTAGTGCTGGCCGATGTGATGTGGTATTGTCAGGAAAAATATGATCCGCGCTTCATGGTTGATCTGGCGACACTCACAGGTGCCATCATCATCGCGCTTGGCCATGAACGCGCCGGGCTTTTCAGCAATGACGACACACTCGCGACCCATGTGAAAGAAGCGGGTAGTGCGGTTGGGGAAAAGGCGTGGCGCATGCCACTGGGTGACGCTTACGACAAGCAGATCAAGTCCGATATTGCGGATATGAAGAATGTCGGCGGGCGGCCCGGCGGTTCCATCACCGCGGCGCAATTCATCCAGCGCTTTGTCAATGGCAAGCCCTGGGCGCATTTGGATATTGCCGGCACCGCCTGGTCTTCCAAGGATGCGCCAACCGTGCCGAAGGGGGCGACCGCTTATGGCGTGCGCATGCTGGATCGCATGGTGGCGGATCATTACGAAGGCTGAAGCCACGCCGCTTTTGCGACCATGGTGAAATTGATCCTGCAACGAAGCACTGAAGCGCTGCGCCGCCACAAGGCGCGCGGCGCCGAAAGCGCGCTGATCCTGCCGCTGGTTGAAGGCAATGCGCCGGATGATCCCGCGCTTGCGGCAGCGGCGAAAGCGGCGCGCTTTACCGGTAAGGCCGGTGAGGCGCTGTGCCTGCCCGGGCGGCATGGCTTCACCATCCTGGCCGGGATTGGCGCGGGTGCGGCGATCAGCGATTGGGAAGCGGGCGGTGGTGCCGGCATGGCCGCCGCTGCGGGCCGCGCCCAGGCGATATTGCTGGCGGATAGCGCCACACCAGAACAGGCGGCGGGTTTCGCGGCGGGCGCGTTGCTGAATGCCTGGCGCTTTAATGTCCTACGCGATGCCAGCAAGGATAAGGATGCGCCGCCCGCAAGGGTGACGCTGGCCGTGGCCTCCCCCACCAAAGTCGAACCGGCTTGGGTGCGCGCGGAAGCCATGCTGCGTGGCGTGCTTTTCGCGCGCGATCTGGTGGCGGAACCGGGCAATCGGCTGAACCCGGCCAGCTTCGCGGAAAGGCTGCGCGCGCAGAAAGAATTCGGCCTGAAGGTCGAGGTATTTGAAGGCAAGCGCCTTGCCGCGCTTGGCATGGGCGCGCTTTGCGCGGTGGGCGGCGGTGCGGTGCATGGCCCGCGCCTTGTTGTGCTCCGCTGGCCAGGCAAGGTGAAAGCGGCACCGGTTGCCTTTGTCGGCAAGGGCATTTGCTTCGACACTGGCGGTATTTCCATCAAGCCC
>CAIMVB010000495.1 GCA_903844785.1 uncultured Rhodospirillales bacterium
CGGCAAATCGGCCAGACGCCTTGTCCACAATAAGCGCATCCGGGTCCCAGGCATCCCAATGGCCCAACACGATTTCAACGAATTCATCGGCGCGGTCATAGCGCCGGTCGTGGTCCATCATCTCATCATGGCCCATATTGGCCGCTTCGCCGTCATTGAGTGATGTCACCACATTCCAGGCCGCGCGCCCCGCGCTCATGAGATCCAGCGTCTGCATGGTACGCGCGACATGGAAGGGCTCGTAATAGGTGGTGGAAGCGGTGGAGCCGAGGCCGAGGCGGGAGGTAACCGCCGCCATCATGGTCAGTGTCACGATGGGATCAAGCTTCACGCAGCGAATGCCGTGTTCCACCGTATGGTGATGGTCATTGCCATAGCGATCCGGCATGGAAAGCCGGTCATCAAAAAAGCCGAGGTCAAATTTCCCGGCTTCCAGGATGCGGGCGATTTCCTGGTAGAAATCAGCGGTCAGAAAATCCGTGCGCGAAAGCGGGTGCCGCCAGGAACTGGCGTAATTAGTGCAATTCTGCGCCTGCATGAAGCCGACAAGATGCATTTGCCGCATGGTCTGTTCCCCACCCGTTGTTCAGGGTGAGTTTTGCACCTTGGCGGTCAGCGTCAACCTATTCTGACAGGAGTCATCACCCCAGCGCCGCGACCCCCGGCAGTTCCTTGCCTTCCAGCCATTCCAGGAAGGCGCCCCCGGCCGTGGAGACATAGCTCATGCGTTCCAGAACGCCGGCATGGCGCAGCGCCGCCACTGTATCCCCGCCACCGGCGATGGATTTCAAGGCGCCGGATTGCGTCAGCGCCGCCACGCTCTGCGCCGCCGCCACCGTTGCCGCATCGAAGGGCGCCGTTTCAAACGCGCCGAGGGGGCCGTTCCAGACCAGGGTTGAGGCAGCACGCAGCCGCGCTTCCAGGGCTGAGACGCTTTGCGGGCCGACATCCAGCGCCATCATGGCCGCCGGCACGCCATCCACACCGACCGTCCGGGTGGGCGGATTGGCGCGGAATTCCTCGGCGACCACCAGATCAACCGGCAGCAAAATCTCGCAATTCGCCGCCTTGGCCTGATCCATGATCTGGCGCGCCGTTTCGTGCATTTCGGCTTCTTGCAGGGACTTGCCCATGCCATGGCCCTGCGCGGCCAGGAAGGTATTGGCCATGGCGCCGCCAATAACCAGCACATCCACCTTACTGCAAAGATTGCCCAGCAATTCAAGCTTGGTCGAAACCTTGGCACCACCCACAATCGCCACCACTGGCCGCGCCGGGTTACCCAGCGCCGCATCCAGCGCCTTCAATTCGGCTTCCATCAGCCGCCCGGCATAGGCCGGCAGCAGCCGCGCCACGCCTTCCGTACTGGCATGGGCGCGATGGGCGGCGGAGAACGCATCATTCACAAAGGCATCGCCAAGCTTGGCGAGTGCGGCTGCCATGGCGGGGTCGTTCTTTTCCTCGCCGGCATGAAAGCGCGTGTTTTCCAAAAGCAGCACACCGCCATCCGCCAGCGCGGCCACAGCGGCTTCCGCTTCTGCGCCCACGCAATCATCGCACCAGGCAACAGGACGGGCCAGCGCCGCGGCTAAGGCTTCCTGCATGGGCTTGAGCGACATTTCCGGTACGCGCTTGCCCTTGGGCCGGTCAAAATGGCTCAGCACCACCACGCGGGCGCCTTTTTGCGCCAATTCCGCGATGGTGGGGCAAAGGCGTTCGATGCGCGTGCGGTCCGTGATGCGGCCATCCTTGACCGGCACATTCAAATCAGCACGCAGCAATACGCGCTGACCCTTGGCGGGAAGCGCATCAATCGTCTTGAAAGCCATGATGGAACCTCGGGCAGGGGGGCAGCACGTATCGCGCTGCCCCGTAACACCAAATCAAAGGGAGCCGAACAACGCCGCAGTATCGCTCATGCGGTTCGAAAAGCCCCATTCATTGTCATACCAGGACAGCACGCGCACCAACCCGCCATCCACCACCTGCGTCTGCGTTGCATCAAAGGTGGAAGAAGCGGGATTATGGTTGAAATCAATGCTGACCAGCGGTTCGGTATTATAGCCAAGAATACCCTTCAATTCGCCCTCAGCCGCCGCCTTCATCGCGGCATTCACAGCCTCCTTCGTCACGCCTTCCTTGGCGGGCACGAAATCAAGCGATACGAGCGAGACATTGGGTGTGGGGATGCGAATGGCCGTGCCATCCAGCTTGCCCTTCAGTTCCGGCATCACCAGGCCCACGGCCTTGGCCGCGCCGGTGGAAGTAGGGATCGCGGAAACGGCGGCCGCGCGCGCGCGGTGCAGATCCTTATGCAGCGTATCAACCGTGTTCTGATCGCCCGTATAGGCGTGGATGGTCACCATATAGCCGCGCAGAATGCCGAAATTCTCATGCAGCACCTTGGCCACAGGCGCCAGGCAATTGGTGGTGCAGGACGCGTTGGAAATCACCGTCATGTCTTTCGTCAGCGTCTTGTGATTGACGCCATAGACAATGGTGGCATCCGCATTATCGCCAGGGGCAGAGATCACCACCTTGCGCGCACCCGCCGTGATCAGCGCGGAGGCCTTTTCCTTGCTGGTGAAAATGCCGGTGCATTCCAGGGCGACATCAACGCCCTGGAAGGGCACCTTGGTCGGGTCGCGTTCGGCGCTGACGGTAATGGGCGCATAGGTGCGGCCATTGGCGGTGATGATGATCTTATTGCCATCTACCGCCACTTCACCCGGGAAGCGGCCATGCACGCTGTCGTAGCGGAACAGGTGCGCATTGGCTTCGACGCTACCCAGATCATTGATCGCAACGCATTCTACATCGCGGCGATTGCTTTCAATCATCGCGCGCAACACCAGGCGCCCGATGCGCCCAAACCCATTAATGGCAACCTTGACGGCCATGAGATTTTCCTTCCCCAAAAAAACCGAAATCAGACACCAAGCCGCTTGCGTACGGCTTCAACCACGGCTTCCGGCGTAATGCCGAAATGCTTGAACAATTCATCGGCCGGCGCTGAAGCGCCAAAGCCCGCCATGCCAATGAAAACCCCACCCTCACCAAGCCAGGCTTCCCAGCCAAAGCCGACCGCGGCTTCAATGCCAAAGCGTGGCGCCTGGCCCAAAACGCTGGCGCGATAGGCATCATCCTGCGCGGTGAAAATCTCCCAGCAGGGCAGGGAGACAACAGCGGTTGGAATGCCGGCCGCTTGCAGGGAATCGCGCGCGGTCATGGCCAGCGATACCTCGCTGCCCGTGGCAATCAGCGTTGCGCCGCGCGCGCCATCGGCTTCCGCCAGCACATAGCCGCCGCGTGCAGAGCGATTCTCGGCCGTATCGGTGCGCAGCGTGGGCAGGTTTTGGCGCGAAAGCGCAAGCAGTGAAGGCCCATCAGCGCGGCGCAGGGCCAATTCCCAGCATTCCGCAGTTTCCATCGCATCCGCTGGGCGGAACACATGCACATTCGGCATGGCGCGGAAGGAAGCGATATGTTCCACCGGCTGATGCGTCGGGCCATCTTCGCCAAGGCCGATCGAATCATGCGTCAGCACATGAATAACGCGCTGGCGCATCAGCGCGGCAAGCCGCACGGCGGGGCGCAGGTAATCGCTGAACACCAAAAACGTGCCGCTATAGGGGATGATGCCGCCATGCAGCGCCATGCCATTCATCGCGGCCGCCATGCCATGCTCACGCACGCCCCAATGCACGAAGCGCCCGCTGAAATTGCCGGGCGCAATCGCGGGCACGCCCTTCACATTGGTATTGTTGGACCCGGTGAGGTCCGCCGACCCGCCAACCATTTCCGGCACGGAAGGCACCAGGGCTTCCAAAGCCTTCTGGCTGGAAACGCGAGTCGCCAGCTTGGGTTTGTCAGCCGCGATCTGGGCGCGGAGTGCCGACAATGCCTCATTCCAGGCTTCCGGTAGGCGGCCCGCCATGGCGCGTTCAAATTCCGCGCGCTGCGGGTGCTTGGCGATGCGCTTCAGCCAGGAACGCCGTGCGCCGGCGCCGCGCCGCCCAGCATTTTCCCAAAGCGCCTTGATATCGGCAGGCACTTCAAAGGGCGCGGCATTCCAGCCAAGCGCCTGCTTGGCAGCGGCGGCTTCAGCAGCGCCCAAAGGCGCACCATGGCTGCCCGCCGTGCCCGCCTTGGTCGGCGCGCCAAGCCCGATAATGGTGCGGCAGGCAATCAGCGTCGGCTTGCGGTTGCGCATGGCCCAGGACATGGCGCCGGCCAATTCACCCGCATCATGCCCATCCACGCGCCGGACCGCCCAGCCATAAGCCTGAAAGCGCTTCAGCACATCTTCCGAGAAAGACAGCGCTGTATCGCCATCAATCGAGATATGATTGTCGTCCCAAAGCACCGTCAGCTTGGACAAGCCGTAATGGCCCGCAAGCGCTGCCGCTTCATGGGCGATGCCTTCCTGAAGATCGCCATCGGAAGCAATCACCCAGGTCCGGTGATCGACCAGGGAGGCACCAAAACGTGCCGCCATCATGCGTTCCGCCATGGCCATGCCGACCGCGGTGGAAATACCCTGGCCGAGCGGGCCTGTGGTGGTTTCAATCGCCGGATGTTCGCCAAATTCTGGATGGCCGGCGGCGGGCGAATGCAGTTGGCGGAAGCGCTTCAGGTCATCCGCGCCCATGCCTTCATGGCCCGTCAGATGCAGCAGGGCGTAAAGCAGCATGGAACCATGGCCGGCGGACAGCACGAAGCGGTCCCGATCCGGCCAGCGCGGGTCGGCCGCGTCATATTTCAGGAAACCGGCAAAAAGCGCGGTCGCGGCATCAGCCATGCCCATGGGCATGCCGGGATGGCCGGATTTGGCTTGCTCAACTGCATCAATGGCCAAGGCGCGGATGGCATTGGCCATGCGGCGGGGGTCATCAAGCGGGCGGGCAAGAATGGCCGCCTGGGCGGCGAGCGCGGGGTTGGGCGCGTCGGGGGCGGCGATTGTGGCCACGTGCTGGGGAACCTTGATGGCTGTGACTGGACCCTGGGCGCTATAGGGCGCGGGGGCGCCTCAGGCAACCTTCGGGGGTCTCAGAAGGGGAGTTTGGCCGGCGGATCAGGGGGCAAAAATGGTGAAAACGAAGGCCGCGGCCAATACCAGATGCACAATGCCCGACAGCATATTGGTCCGCCCTGTGCCGAAGGTGAGGATAGCCACGGCAAAACCCAGGACCAGCAATATGGAATGGCCTTCAGATATGCCAAGCGCCAAGGGCTGACCATTCCACCAGGTCACCAGCGCTACCGCCGGCACCGTCAGGCCGATGGAGGCAACACCGCTGCCTAGCGCCAAGTTGATGGCCGATTGCATGCGGTTATGGGCCGCCGCGCGGAGCGCCGCGCCCGATTCGGGCAAGAGCACAATGGCAGCCACAATCACGCCCACAATCGCCGCCGGCGCGCCAAGGGCCGCGACGCCATCTTCCAGCGCGGGAGCCAGGCATTTGGCCAGCATGACCACGGATAACAGAGCAACGCACATCAGCAGAAAGGAGATTAAAGCGAGCCGATTGCTCGGCCGTGCGTGGCTTTCAGCATTCCCATCATCGGGGGGTAGGAAATAATCGCGGTGGCGATTGGTCTGCACAAACAGGAAGGCCACGTAAAGCGCGATGCAGACCAGCGATACAAAGGCCAATTGGCTAAGGCTGTAATAGGGGCCCGGCGCGGAAATAACGTGATTGGGTAGAACCAGAACCAGCACCGCCATCGGCATCAGCACCACCAGCAGCGCATTTGCGCCCGCGATGCGAAACTGGTTTTCGCGATGGATAAGCCCCCCAACC
>CAIMVB010000496.1 GCA_903844785.1 uncultured Rhodospirillales bacterium
CACCATTCGGATTGGGGCCGGGCGCGTTTAGTTTCGCCTAAGCGAATCACCATGCGGCACAAGCTGATCCAGCACCTTGGCTGAGGAAATCACGCCCGGCACGCCAGCCCCTGGATGCGTGCCAGCGCCCACCAGATAAAGCCCTTCAACTTCTTCGCTAACATTATGCGGGCGGAACCAAGCGCTTTGGAAAAGCTGCGGTTCCAGCGCAAAAGCCGCGCCGTTCACGGAAAGCAGCCGATCTTGAAAATCCTGCGGCGTGATCATCCGCGATGTAACAAGCGCCTCACCCAGTCCTGGCAATACGGTTTCTTCCAGGCGCTTTTCGATGGCTTGGCGATAAGGTTCCGCGTGCTTGGCCCAATCCACCTTGCTGCCCAGATGCGGCACAGGGGCTAACACGTAGAAGGAATCACAGCCGGGCGGGGCAAGCGACGCATCCGTTGCGGTTGGCCGATGCAAATACAGGCTAAAATCTTCCGCCAAATGCTTGCGTGTGAAAATATCGTGCAGCAATTCCTGGTAGCGTGGTCCCAGTACCATGGTGTGATGATAAACATCATCATAACGACGCTTGGTGCCGAAATACCAAACAAATAGGCTCATGGAATAGCGTGCGCGCGCCACCTTGCGATCGGTCCAGCGCCGGCGTGGGAAATCTTTCAATAATTTGCTGTACGTCCAAGCCACATCGGCGTTGGACACCACGATATCCGCAGAAAGCTTTTCACCATTGGCAAGTTCTACGCCCGTGGCCCGTTTGCCTTCCGTGGTGATGCGTTTCACTTCGGCATTATAACGAATGGCGCCGCCAAGCCGGGTAGCGAGGTTGAGAATACCCTGCACCAAAGCGCCCATGCCGCCCATGGCGTAATGCACGCCATGCAACCGTTCCAAATGCGCGATCAGACAGTAATAGGCAGTGGTGGTCATAGGATTCCCGCCGATAAGCAGCGGGTGAAAGCTGAAGGCAACGCGCAGCTTTTCGCTGGTGAAATAATCACAGACGCGGCTATAGACCGTGCGATAGCCTTGCAGCCGGATCAAATCAGGTGCGGCGCCAAGCAGGCTACTGAGGCGATGAAAGGGCTTATCCGCCAATTCCGCAAAGGCCACCCGGAAAATGCGTTCGCTTTCCAGGATGAAGCGTTCAAAACCTGCGCTATCTTGCGGCGCTATCCGCGCAACTTCGGCGCGCGTCACGTCAAGATCCGCAGAACAGCGCATGACTTCGCCATCATCAAAGCGGATCAGGTAGAAGGGATCCATCGCGCGCAGATCAATATCCTGCGCCAGATCACGCCCGGCCAGCGCCCATAATTCATCCAGCAAATAGGGTGCGGTGATGATGGTGGGGCCAGCATCAAAGGTAAAGCCATCCTGCCGGAACACATAGGCGCGCCCGCCTGGCGCATCGAGCTTTTCCAGAATTGTCACGCGCCAACCACGGGCACCAAGCCGCACCGCGGCGGCCAATCCACCAAAGCCGGAACCGATCACAATGGCATGCGGGCGCGGGTCTGTGGTGCTTTCCATCATGTTCGTTTCAGACTGCATATTATCCAAC
>CAIMVB010000497.1 GCA_903844785.1 uncultured Rhodospirillales bacterium
CATGAAACGTGTCAAAAATTTGCTAAAAAATGAGATGAAATTCGTTGAAGCGTAGCTCACGCCCTCAAGCGGCCTGATTTCCATTCATCTCAATATTCATACTCAAAACCAATCCCGATGCGATCGCCGGCCAGGCTATTGCCGCCGCTTTCCGCTTCCAGCTTAAGTCTTGGCATCAGGTCAATCTGCACGCCAACGCGCGGTGGCCCGCCATCGGTGCTTTGCTTAAGGCCCAGGAACACGCCATCCGCCACATAGCGCCCGGCTTCCAACGTGGCGCCGGGTTCTTCGCCGGCGCGTTGTTCGCCTTCCTTCTCCTGGCCAATGGAAAGCCTATCCAGCGCCAGCAGGCGGCGGATGCGTTCCATCACGCCGCTGGGTCCAGGCAAAGGACGGCCCGTGGCGCCAGAAAGGGCTTCGGCCAATTGCAGCATTTGAAACGGCGAAAGCTCCCCCCCGCGACGGCCGAATAAAAGCCGCGCCAAAACCTCATCGGCCGGCAATTCAGGGGTGGAGGTGAAGCTGATTTTGGGGTCCCGCGCGGGGCCTTCCAAAGCGACGGTGATATCCACCTCTGTCGCGCGGGTGGATGCCGCGACATCCAGATTAGGCATCAGCCCGCCGGCATCAAAGCTGATATTGGCGCGATTCAGATCAAGCCGCCGATCCAAAAGTGCCAGCGTGCCGCGCCGCAAGGTGAAGCCGCCTTCCAGGATGGGCGCGGGCAGGGTGCCGCGCAGTTTCACCGCCCCGCCTAATTCCGCATCCAGCCCGCGGCCGCGCAGGAAAATGGCGCGCGGTGCATCAATGGCCACATCCAGCGCAATGGGCGGCAGGCTGGCTTCCGGCGCGGCTTGGTTTGCGGGCGGCGCCAGGGCAGGGGTGCCGGGCGGGCGCTGGCCGCGTTCTCGCACCCCCGGCAGGCCGCGGATGGAAGGTGGCAGCTTATCCGGGATGCGGAGTTCCGCGCGCCGTACCAGCAAATGCCCCGATATTTGGCTGGCGCCCAAAACCTCTCCGGTCAGTGCCATATCTCCATCCAGCGTGGCGCTGCCCAAATCCGAATTGAAGGGCCGCGCACCATCGGCCTTCAAGCGCAGATCAAAGGGCAGGCGGGGCGCGCCCAGATCCAGCGCGCCGGAAACGCCCAGGCTGCCGCCGCCTGGCGTGCGCGCGGCAAGGCGCGTCAGGTTCAGGCGCTGGCCATCTGCCAGGATCGTCGCCGCGATATCGTTCAGCGTCACGCCATGCTGCAAATCACGGAAGCTGCCATTGGCGATATTCACCTGGCCGCCCAGGCGCGGTGCGGCCAGGCTGCCGGCCAATTGGATGTTGAGATTGGCGGTGCCACCAAGGCGCTGCGCCCCGGCGGCGAGTAAGGGCTGGGCCAGCGCGCCCAGATCAAGCCGCCCGGTGATTGTGCCGGAAAGCGCCGCTTCTGGCGTGAGCGTTGCCAACCGCGCATTGCCGGCAAGCCGCACGACATTGCCGCCATTCAGCGCCAGCCGCGCTTCCGCCCCCGCCGCGTTGCCCGAAGCATTTACTGTCATGCGCAAAGGCGGCACGCCGCGCGCTGCCGGCATGGCGCTGGTAATGGCAGGGCTTTCCAGCCGCGCTTCGAATTTCGGTTCTGCGATGGAGCCCGTGATTTTTGCCTCACCCGAAAGTGCCCCGGCCAATTGCGCTTCCGGCACCGCAAGCGCCGCGAAGGGCGCGATGGGCAGGGCGCTGAGCGTGGCATGCAGTGCGATTTCAGCCTCGGTCCAGAAACCATCCAGCTTCAGCCTGGCGCCGCGATTGCCTGTCAGGCTGGCCTCCGCAAGGGTGATTCGGCCATCTTGCGCGAGGGTGATGCGCGCGGGTGCAGCCAGTTTCAATTGTTCCGCGCCCTGCGCCAGCGTTAATTCCTGAAGCGTCAAAAGGCGCGCTTCGGCGCTGCTGCTGAACGCCGCTGCGCCAGTAACCCGCACTTCGCCATAGCGCGCTGCAAGATTGGCGCGGGCGGCGTCCATCCCGCCGGTGAGATCGGCTTCGACTGAAACGGCGCGCCCATCCAAGGTGATATCGGGCGCGCTGAGCTTGGCATTGATGTGCTGCGCGCCATCGCGGCCGCGCCCTTCCGCTGCCAGCGTTAAGGCGCCGGTGATGTCATGGCCAAACACGCTAGCGAAGGGCGCAAGATCAGGAATATTGAGCGAAAGCGCGCCATCAAAAAGCGGCTTTTGCACATCCAGCAATCCGCTGCCCGAAAGCTGTGCCACGCCCCAGGCTGCTGTCAGTTTTTCCAGACGCAGCGCTGAGCCTTCCGGCACGCCGAGCAAATCCAGCGTCACCGGCAGCCCGGCATAGCTGGCATTGAGCCGCGCTTCGGCACGTGGGCGGCTCAGCGGTGTTTCCAGGCGCAGCAGTAATTCGGGCGCCGCCAGTACTTCGGCACCGCGTGTAATACTCTCCCCGCGCGCATGCAGGGTGACGGAAGGATCATGTCGCGCGCCATGCAGATGGCCTTCCGCGGTGAGCGCGCCGGCAAGTTCCGGCACCAGCCGCGCCAATTCATTCAGGCGGAGCCCGAAGCGGAGATCAAGGCTTTCGCCAATATCCCCGGTGGCGGTCACTTCGCTGCCATCACCGGTCAGCGTGAGGCTTTCAATCCGCGCCGGTGCGCTGGCATTCAGCTGAAGCTTTGGGCTTGCGCCGAGTGCTGCGCTGAGTTCGGTGATGCTGCTCGTGAAGCCCTCAAGCTCGGCTTCCAAGGCAAGCTTGGGCGCTGCCAGCGCGCCATGCAGATCAAAGCGCGCGGTGGCGGCTTTGAAGCCAAGTTCTTCCGGCAATATGCCCGCGAGCATGGTGCTGGCGCCAAGCGTAATACTGCCTTGCAGCGCCATGTCTTCCCGCTTGGGATCGAGCCTGCCGGAAAGCACCAATTCCCCAATCGGCGGGCATAACTTCACCTCACGAAAGCTGATCAGTCCGGCTTGGTTGCGAGCCACATCAAGGATAATATCCAGCCTGCCCAAGGCTTCGGCCAAGGGCGTGGGGAGCAGCGGTGCAGCGGCGATATGGCCGGTGATGTGCGCGAAACCAGCGCTGCGCGCATCGGCGCCGATGGTGCCTGAAAGCGCTGCTTGGGCGGTGCTGCCAAGCCGCGCTTCGGCCTGCAGTGCAGCGCCGCTTGCCGGGCCTTCCAAGCGCAGCATGATCTGGACGGGTTCTGCTGGCACACCAAGCGCGCTGGCCAGCACACCGCCCGCTGGTTCAGCCATTTCAAGCCGCGCGAAAAGCCGATCATTCATCGGCGCAATATCAAGCTGCAACGTGGCATTGCCCGGCGCATCCAACCGCGTCAGCGCTACTTCAGCGGCCAATTGCGCGCGGAGCAGCGATGCCTTGCCAGTCACGGAAAACCTGAAGGCCTGGCCTAAGACGCTTTCACCCACGGTAATTTCGTCAAGTGCCAAATGGTCAAGACGGATCGCCAAGGGCAATTCCGGCAGGGATGGCAGAAGCGGCCCTTCTGAGGTTTCTGCTGCATTATTCGGCAGGCGTGAAAGCGTGATTTGCAGCGCGCTGAGTGCATGCACATGGGCTTCGCGCCGCAGCAGCGACCAGGCGTCAAAGCTGATTTTGGGCGCGGTGATATCCAGCCAGATGCCGCCCTCATCACCCAGCGTGATGCGTGCCGCGCTGACTTCATGCGGCAGCTTCACCACCAGATCCTGCACCGAAAGCCCCGGCACAATCCGCCCCGCAAGCCTGCCAAGCACCGCGGCCCCGCTGCCCCAATGCAACCAGGCAAGCGCGCCACCCAGCAGCAGCATCAGGCAAAGCGGTGCGGCCAGCAGCAGGATCAGCAGGCGGCGAAGATGGCGCATGTCAAAATGCCTGCCCGAAGCCGATATAGATGCCATAGGATGGATCACCCTTTTGGCGTTCCAGTGGCAGGCCCACATCGAAGCGCAGCGGGCCGATGGCGGTCAGATAGCGCAGCCCAAGGCCAGTGCCCGTCCGTATCTGGCTGAAATCTGGCGTGGCTTCTTCACCCACACCGCCTGCATCCAGAAAGGCAGCGATGCCCCAGCTTTCGCCCAGCCTTTGCCGCAACTCAGCGCTGGCTTCGATCAGGCTCGCCCCGCCCAAGGGGCGGTTCAGCGCATCGCGCGGGCCGATGGATTGGTACGTATAGCCGCGCACGGAACCGCCACCGCCGGCGTAAAAGCGCTTATCCAAGGTGATTTCATCCCGCCCCGCACCGGGGGCGCTACCCAAGGCAGCGCGCAGCGCCAGCACGCTGGCGCCATCACCGCTCATGTCGAAATAGCTGCTGCCAATCACCAGAAGGCGCGTGAAGTAATTGGCATCCAAAGCCGAATAATAAGGTGTGGCGCTGAGGGTAATGCGCTGGCCTTGGCGCGGATCAAGCGGGTTGGTGGTATTGTCGTAGCGAAACGCGCCCATCACGCCGAAAAGCGTGAAGGCGCTCATATCGCCATCACGCCCAATACGGCCATTTTCGAAACTGGGTCCGCCGGACAGCGCCATGGTATCTGACAGGCGATGTTCCAGCGTGAGGGAAGCGATAACGGCATCGCGATCATAGGCAGGCAGTTTTTCGCTGACCGCACCAAATAAGGTCACGCTTTGCAGATCGCGGCCCAGAAATTCTGGCGTGCGCAGGCTGGCAAAGGCGCGATAGGTGGCGTTTTCAATGCCGGTTTCACCAATCCGCGCAACTTCACCTTCCAGGCGCAGCTTCTCCGCACCGCCGAAAAGATTGCGATCTTCCCAATAGGCGCTGGCGGTCATGCCGTAATTTGTCTCGAACCCAAAACGCCCACCCACCGCATGACGCGGGCGCTCCTGCACCTGGAAATGCACGGGCAGGCGCCCGGCTTCATCCAGCGTGGGCGATTCTGTCACGCGGACAAAATTGAAAACGCCAAGCCCCATCAAGGCACGGCGCGCACGTTCCAGCCTTTCGGGCGAATAGGGCTGATCTTCCAGCCGCCTGGTGGCAAGCCGCGTCAGCAGTTGCGGGTCGGTGCGCGCGGCACCCGCCACACTGGGCTGCCCGAAATTGGCTGGCGGGCCGGGCGCGACGCGCCAGGTGATGTCCATTGTCTTGGTGTCGTGATCTACCACCGCATCACGCGCGACGATGCTCGCCAAAGGATGCCCAGCGCGGCGGAGCGCGCGCAGCAAGCCTTCCTCGGCGGCCAGAATATCGGCGGGGCGGGCAGGGTCCCCTTCGGCCAGGCGAAGCTCGGCGGCGGCCCGTTCCAGTAGCGCATCCTCCCCGGCTGGTTCGGCCAGCATCAGGATTTGGCCGATTCGGTATCTGGGGCCGGGTTCAAGGATGATGGCGACCGGTAGCGGCGCTTCGGGGGCTGATGGGGTGGGGCTTGCTGCCGGCAAGGTCACATCCTGCCCGGCAATCTCGACCCGCGCCGCGCCGCCCCAAAAGCCTTCAGCATGAAGCGCTTCCCGCAATCGGGGCAGATCAGCCCGCGCGCGTGCGAGCAGGCCATAGGCATCTGTTGGCGCTGTTTCCTGCAATTTTATCAATTGGGAAACGGCTTCGATGGCAGAAAGGAGGCGCCTATCCTCCTGTGGCGTGACCTCTACGCGATAGGGGGTGCTGGGCGGTTCTTGCGCTGGCAGCGGATTTGCCAGGAAGATGCACGTGCATAGGAATAGCCAAGGCAACCACCCCCGGTTGGTGGTGCCCTTGTTTTGGGAAGGGTAGACTGGGTTCATCATGATTGACGATTTGCAAGCTACCCTAACTTCCTGGCGGCGCCACCTGCACGCCAATCCTGGCCTGACCTTGGAAGAAGGCCCGACCGCGGCCTTTGTCGTGCAGAAGCTGCGCGAGATGGGCATCACCGAAATTACCGATAATTTCGGCGGGCATGGCGTGGTGGCGACCATTCGGCGCGCCGGGGGCAATCGCTCTGTCGGGTTGCGCGGCGATATGGATGCGCTGCCCATCCAGGAACAGGCGGATGACCTGCCCTGGAAATCAACCGTGCCCGGCGTGATGCATGCCTGTGGGCATGATGGCCACACCACGGCGCTTTTGGGTGCGGCGCGGATGCTGCTGGATGATAAAAGCTGGACCGGCACGGTGCATCTGGTGTTCCAGCCGGCGGAAGAAGGCGGCGGCGGCGCGCGGGCGATGATTGCCGATGGGCTTTTCACCCGCTTCCCTATGGACCGGATTTTTGGCTGGCATAATTGGCCCGGCCTCGCCGCCGGCACCATTGCCATTCATGACCGCGCGGTGATGGCCGCTGGTGCGCGGATTGAATTGATTTTCGATGGCCATGCCGGCCATGCTGCCCTGCCGCATCTCACGCGCGACCCGCTGCTGGCGGCGGGCCATGCCATTGTGGCGGCGCAATCCATCATCGCGCGCAACGTGGACCCGCTGATGGGCGGTGTGGTCAGCCTGACCGTGATTGAAGGCGGCGAAGCGCAGAATCAAATCCCGAGCCGTGTGACCATCAAGGGCACCATGCGCTGGCTTTACGATGAAGCGGGTGATGCCATTCGTGAAGGCTTGCAGCGCATCACGGATGGCGTGGCGGCAACCTGCGGCGTGCAGGGCACGCTGATCATCAGCCCAGGCCTGGGCGTGACGGCGAATTCTCCAGCAGAACGCGATCTGGCCGCCGCTGCCGCCGCTGCCGTGACCGAAACGCGCCGCGATATGCGCCCGGCCATGACAGGTGAGGATTTCGCCTGGTTCCTCAAGGAAGTGCCGGGCGCATTCGTGTGGATCGGCAATGGCCCCGCCGAGGAAGGGCGCGATTTGCACAATGCGCGCTATGATTTCAACGACGCGATCTTGCCGACCGCGTCTAAGTTTTTGACGGAAGTCGCCAAACGGGCGCTGGCGGGCGGCTAAGCCGCCCGCCTTAAGGGTTTACCGCGCAAAGCCCGGCTGCTTTTCCACGAAGCGATTGGGCTTCAGGAAGATCGAGAGAAACAAAGCCCCTTCCGGCGCGCGGGCCACATGCGTATTGCCGGCCGGGCGCCAAACGAATTCACCGGGGCCGCAGCGGCCTTCCGCATCTTCCAGATAGCCTTCCATGACATAGGTCTGTTCAATATCCGTATGTTCATGCAGCGGCACTTCCGCGCCGGGGGCCATGCGAAACAGGATGGTGGACATGCCACGCGCCTCATCCCGGCAGAGCAGCTTCATCTCAATCCCCGGAAATTCCGTGGCCTGCCAGGGCATGTGATCCGGCTTCAGGTAATGCGAAGCAAGCTTGGGGTCGCCCATTTGGCTTTGGATGCGCTGTTTGGTCGCTTCATCAATCATGGTGTCTCTCCCCTTTTTTCTGTTTCACGCGAAACGCGCCTTTAGCCATTCGCCGCCCTGCCGCGCAGCACGATCCGCTGCCGCCACATGGCCAAGCGCGCGCAAAAAGCCATGGATGGTGCCGGCGAAGGTTTCTTCCGTCACCGCCACGCCAGCGGCGCGGAGCTTATTGGCAAAAAGCCTGTTGTCATCGGCCAGCACGTCAAGCTCGGCGATATTCACCAGCACGGGCGGCAGGCCACGCAAATCGGCGCGCATGGGCGACGCGAAGGGTGTGACGCGATCCGCTTCCTTCGGCGCATAGCAGCGCCAATAAAAATCCATCTTCTCCCGCGTCAGGAAATGCCCGGTCGCGAAGGCGGCATAGCTTGGCGTATTCATGGCGCAATCCATGACGCCGTAATTAATCAGCAAGCCGCGCAGCTTCAGGGCCGGATCAGTCTCTCGCAGCAAAAGCGCCGTGCCGACGGCCAGATTGCCACCCGCGGAATCGCCACCAAGGATGATGCGGCTGGTATCCAAGCCCCATTCCGCGCCCCGATTGGCAACCCAGCGCGTGACGGCGGCGCATTCTTCCAGGGCTTGCGGGAAAATCGCCTCCGGGCTCAGCGCATAATCAACGCCAATCACGGCGCAGCCCGATGCGGCGGCATATTCGCGCATCAGCCGGTCATGCGTATCCACGCTGCCCCAAACCCAGCCGCCGCCATGCAGATAAACCAGCACGGGATGGCCCGTGCCCGCCGTTGGGCGATGAAACCGGCAGAGAATCCGCCGCCCGCGCAGCGCCAGCCAGCGATCCTCACTTTCCGCCATCACCGCGCCCCCTTTGGCGAGCGGCAGGCTGAGCCCATCATTCAATTCCCGCGAATTATCCAGCGGCAGTTCCAACTTCACCGGGGGCTGCGCCGCGGCGCGCGCCTCCATCATTTCGGTGAAGCGCAGCATTTCGGGGTCCCAATTCTCGCGGGCCATGACGTTTCCTTTCAGGGGGCCGGGCAGCATGCCGGCTTGCCACATAATGGAGACGCTTGGGCCCTTGAGGGCAAGTGCCTGTTCAGGCGGGATGCGCTTCCGCGATCAGGATCCGCAACCTTTGCGCGGCTGCCATGCCCTTGCGGGCGTTTTTCCAGCAGGCTTCAACAACGCGCTGGTGGATGCCAACCGCATCTTCGGCCGCCGTAATGGCGGCAATGCCAAGCCCCCAGGAAGGGTGGGTATCCACCGGGAAGGGGTTGGCAATGACATGGGCCCGATCCCGTGCCCGATAAATCATGGATTGGTTGCTCGGTTCAGGTTCCTGCAACAGGCCAATCTGCACCCCAAGGGGCGCTTGTTCGATCTTGCTGGCCAGGTTTTCCGCTTCGGTGACGGCGGCGGCCCGGGCTTCGGCACGGCTGCGTTCAGAAAGCGGCAGGCCCGCGCCAATGCCATCGGCCAATAGGCGCCTAATGGCCGGTTCCGAGAGGAGCGTTGTGATGCTGGGGCGGCGCTGCGCCAGAATAAGCCGCCGCTGGGCCAGGCTTGTCAGGCATTGTTCGGCCAAGCTGCGCGCCGCGGCCCGGTCTGGCGCCAGGCTGGCCGCTTCCAGCCATAGCCTGCGCAAAAGCTGATCGAAACCATCAGACGCCACCGGGAAACAAAGCGCGCCCCCAAGCTGGACCTGGCTATCCGCGTCTTCTTCAATCTGGCGTTGGCGTTCAAGAAAGGCATTGATGCGGGAGAAATAGTCCACGCCGATCCCAAGCAGCGCCAGTGGCGAGACCTTCAGCATTTCCGCCAGGCGCCGGACAGTATCCAGCTTGATCACCTCGCCCTTTTCGTAGCGGTAGAGCGCAGCCCGGGAAATCCCGAGCCGCGCGGCGATTTCATCCGCTTTCAAGCCAGATTCCAGGCGATAGGTGCGGAGCTGCTGCCCGATTTCGTCGAACCTCATGGGGATTCCGTAGCTGGTGGCGGCGAGGCCGGTCGAATCGGTTTATAAAACACAATTATTGTTAAAATGAGAATATTCGAAATATCAATAACGCAAGCGTTTTTTGTTCGTAAATGCCCCAAAAATGAGAAGGCCCCGCACCAGGCGGGGCCTCTCACTCAGCCAGGAAACTGCGCCGGGACTCAGGCGTCGGGTGCCACGGGGTGCGCGGCGAGGGTTTCCAACGCCTTGACCAGGCCGGAATGGTCCAAATCCCCACCGCCCGCTGCGGCCACGGCGGCGAAAAGCTGCTGGGTGGAAGCCGTATTGGGCAAAGCCACGCCCAATTCGCGCCCGGCTTGCAAAGCGAGGTTCAGATCCTTCTGGTGCAGGCGAATGCGGAAGCCCGGCGCGAAAGTGCGCTTGATCATGCGTTCCCCGTGCAGTTCCAGAATGCGAGAGGTCGCGAGCCCGCCGGTGATGGCCTGCCGCACCTTGGCGGGGTCCGCCCCGGCCTTGGAGGCGAAGGTGAGCGCTTCCGCCACCGCTTCAATGGTGAGCGCCACGATGATCTGATTGGCCACTTTGCAGGTCTGCCCCGCGCCCGTGTCGCCGACCAAAGTGATATTCTTGCCCATGGCTTCAAACAGTGGCTTGGCGCGGTCAAATGCGGCTTCCGAACCACCCACCATGATGGTGAGGGTAGCCTGCTTGGCACCAACTTCGCCGCCGGAGACCGGGGCATCCAGATAATCACCGCCCTTGGCCGCGATTTTGGCCGCGAATTTCTTGGTGGCGGTTGGGCTAATGGAGGACATGTCGATCACGAGCGTGCCGGGCTTGAGGCCCTCAGCCACCCCACCCGCGCCGAACAGCACGGCTTCCACATCAGGCGTATCGGGCACCATGATGATCACGGCATCCGCCCCGGCGGTGGCGGTTTTACCATCCGGCGCCACGGCGAAGGCTGCGCGGTCTTCCGCCGTCAGGCTTTTGCGTTCCACCACGGTGATGGCGTGGCCGGCAGTTTTCAGGTGCCCGGCCATGGGGCGGCCCATAATGCCAAGGCCGATAAAGGCGATTTTCATTGTGTTTCAGTCCTTATAGGGGGCGAACCAGGAAAGCCCGGCCAGGGTTTCCCCGGCGGGGCGGTATTCGCAGCCGATCCAGCCGCGGAAACCAAGCGCATCAATGGTCTTGAAAACGAAGGGCCAATTCACCTCGCCCGTGCCGGGTTCATGCCGGCCTGGGGTATCGGCCACCTGCATATGGGCAATCAGCGGCAGGTGCTTCTCCACCCGCTTGACCACATCACCTTCCGTGATCTGGCAATGATACAGATCGAATTGCATGCCGAGCTTTTCCGGCCCCACGGCGGCGATAATGGCCGCCGCCTGATCCGTGGTGTTCAGGAAGAAGCCCGGA
>CAIMVB010000498.1 GCA_903844785.1 uncultured Rhodospirillales bacterium
GCTGGAAGTGCAAGCAAAAGCCCAAGCCAGAAGGATCCGGTGGCTGCCGCCAAGGCAGCGCCCAGGTAAGCCCCCAGCATATACTGCACCCCATGGGCCAGGTTGATGAAATCCATCACCCCAAAAACGAGTGTAAGCCCCGCCGCCACCAGGAAAAGCAGAATGCCAAGCTGCAGGCCATTCAAGGCCTGCACCAGGAAAAGACCCGTACTCACCTTTGCGGATCAGGCGCCAAAATTAGCGCATGCGGCATTCGGCGGCCCAGGGGTCCACGTTGTTTTCCAGCACTTTGCGCACGGTTTCGGTCTGGAATTTGCCATCGGCACGCTTGGCTACTTTCAGCAACCAGAAATCCTGCACCGGGTAGTGATTCACGCCGAATTTGAAATTGCCGCGCACGGAAGCGAAATCCGCCGCCCGCAGCCCGGCGCGGAGCGCATCCTTATCGGCCAAGCGGCCACCCGCGCGCCGAATGGCGGAATCCAGCAGCATGGCGCCATCATAGGCCTGCGCGGCATAGCTGGCCGGCACGTAGTTGAAGGTGCTTTCGAAATCCATGACGAAGCGGCGATTGGCCGCGTTATCCATATTCGGCGCCCAGCTTGCGGCCGAGAAGAAACCCACCGCCGCATCCTGCTGCGCGGGCAGCACCGCTTCATCCACCGTAAAGGTGGACAGGAAGGGGATATTGGCGAGGCCCGCCTGGCGATATTGCCGCACCAGATTCACGCCAAGCCCGCCCGGCATGAAGGTGAAAATCGCATCCGGCTTCGCGGCGGCGATCTTCGCGAGCTCTGCGGCGAAATCAAGCTGCGTGAGCGGCACATAAACCTCATCCACCACTTCGCCCTTGAAGCGGGATTTGAAGCCGGCCACCGCATCGCGCCCGGCCTGGTAATTCGGCACCATCACAAAAACGCGCTTATAGCCTTGGTCTTCACAGACCTGGCCGATCACGGAATGCACCTGGTCGTTATTGTAAGACGTGGTGAAGAAGAAGGGGTTGCAACCACGCCCGGCATAGGTGGAAGGCCCGGCATTGGTGCTGATCAGGAAGGTATTGGCTTCCGTCACCGGGCGGATGATGGCTTGCAGGATGTTGGAGAAGACAACGCCCACGATGAAATCGCAGCGGTCGCGTTCAAGGGCGGTACGCACCTTGGTCACCGCCACATCGGGCTTCAATTCATCATCAATCATCACGGTCTCAGCCGTGAGGCCGCCAAGCTTGCCGCCAAGATGACGTAGGCCCATCAGGAACCCATCGCGCAACTGGCTACCCAGCGCGGCTTGCGGGCCGGTTTGCACCGCAACCAGACCAATCTTCACCCCACCCGCCGGTTGGGCGTGCAAAATGGCGGGCGCTGCCAGCAGCCCCAAAGCGCCACCCACGGCGCCACGACGCGAAATCAAGCTCATGTTTAAGCCTCCCCGGTTGAAATCCCTGTTTCCTCTTACTGCGCGAAGCCCGGGCGCAAGGCAAGGCGGCGGGCCATTTCGCCTGCGCGAATCATCAAGGGATGGGCGGGATCCGCGAAGGGGTCCAGCACCGTGAAATGATTGGCGCCGGGCAGGGCTTCAAAACTGCCCCCCCAATGGTTCGCGAAATCGCGGCTTTGGCGGATGAATTCATCGCTCTCTGCCCCCCCCACCACAACATGCAGGCCTTCATGGGCCGGCGGGGGGAGTAGGCGGGGGGAAAGCGTCGCGATCTCAGCCCCCGTCAGCCGGAGCGCCTGGCCGATGCTGGTGCCGCGCAGCGGGCCCAATTCAAACACGCCCGAGATGGGTAGCGCCGCCCCTACCATCCCTGCCGGCAGGCCTGCTTCCCAGGCGGGCCAATCGGTCGCCAAAAGCAGCGCGGCAAGCTGCCCCCCGGCGGAATGCCCTGCCGCCAGCAGGCGCCCGCCCCTGCGCCTGTGCAAAAACGCCGCCGCGCGGCGCATTTGTTCGGCGATTTCGCCCAACGTCACGGCGGGGCAGAGATCATAGGATGGCACCGCCACCGCTACCCCCTGGCCGAGCAAGCCTCGCGCGCAATGGCTGGCAAAGGACCGATCCAAGGCCTGCCAATAGCCGCCATGGATGAAAAGCGCGGTGGGCGCGGCCTCGGCATTGGGTGGGAGGAATAGGTCGAGCTTTTCCCTCTCCCCCGAGCCATAGGCAAGGCCGAGTTCGGCCCGCACCCCGCTTTCGCGAAAGGCTGCCGCATCGCGCGCCCAAGCAGCGATGATTTCGGCGCTTTCGGGCACGCGGGCCCGATTATTATATTCCCGTTCAGCATCCATGCGCCTATCTGCGCATGGGAAAGCCATGACAGGCAAGGCGGGGTGATGCGCGTTTATCTGGCGGGGCCGGAAGTATTTCTGGCCGATCGAGAGGCGATTGCGGCGGCGAAGAAGGCCATTTGCGCCGAGCATGGGCTAATTGGCGTATTCCCGACTGACCCCGTGCCGGCTGCGCCACAAGCGGATGCCGATTGGATGCGGATTTATCTGGGCAATGAGGCGCATATCCATGGTTGCGATGCGCTGATTGCGAATTTAACGCCGTTTCGTGGCGCTTCGGCTGATCTGGGCACGGCTTATGAGCTTGGCTTCATGCGCGCCCTTGGGCGGCCCGTGCTGGGTTACAGCAATGCGCCGGGCAATTTCACGACGCGGAGCTTGGCGGCTTTGCGCGGCGCAGTAGGCCGGCGCGCCAATGGCGCCTGGGAAGATGCCGATGGCATGGAGGTGGAGGATTTCGGCCTGACCGATAACCTCATGATTGATGGCGGCATTGCCGCTGCTGGTGGTGTATTCGTGGTGCACGCAATCGAAGAAGCGGCACGCTGGCGCGACCTTGGCGGTTTTACCCGCTGTGTCGCGCATTTGGTGGGATTGCTGAAATAATCTTCAGCTTGCGTCTATTTGCAAGCCTTCCTTCTTGATCACATCGGACCATTTGGTGATTTCACTGGCGACGAAAGCGCCGAATTGCTGCGGGCTGCCAATCATCGGCACGCCGCCCAATTCTTCAAAGCGCTTCACCGTTTCCGGCAAAGCAAGCATCGCCATGATATCGGCGTTGATGCTGTTCACCATCTCGGCCGGCATGGCGGCCTGGCCGAAAACACCGAACCAGGTATTCACTTCGTAATTTGCAAGCTCCGGCATGGTTTCGCGCATGGCTGGCACATTGGGCAACAGCGGGTGGCGTTCCTTGCTGGTGACCGCCAGGGCGCGCACGCGCCCGGATTGGATATGGCCCATGATGCCGGTCAGGTTATCAATCAGGAAGGTGACATTGCCGGCGAGCAATTCAATCTGCGCCGGGGCGGAACCGCGCGTTGGCACGTGAATGGCCTGGGCGTTCAGCATTTGCAGAAACAGCACCGGCGAAAGATGCGTGGATTGGCCCACACCCGTTGAGACATAGGGAATTGCGCCCGGCCTGGCGCGTAGCATGGCGGCAAGCTCGGCCACATTCTGCGCGGGTACGTTATTGTTGACCACCAGCACATTTGGGCCCGCGATCGTGCCGGCGATGGGTGCCAATTGTTCTGGCCGATATTGCAGATTGCGGAACAGCGAATAGCCAATCGCTTGCGGGCCGATATTGCCCATCAGCAGTGTCAAGCCATCTGGCCGTGCGCGGACGGCTTCCACAGTTCCAATGGTACCACCTGCGCCGGTACGGTTTTCCACCACCACCGGCGTACCCCAGCGCGGCTGGAGAAACTGCGCGAGAAGACGGCCCATGATATCCGTGGTGCCACCCGCGGCGGCGGGGACAATGATGCGTACTTGGCCGGACGGGCGCCAGGATTGCGCGCGGGCAATAGCGGGGGCGGCAAGCAACGGCAAGGCGAGCGCTGCGCGGCGAGAAAGCTTGGTCATTTGGATCCTCCCTGAAGTCTTATGGTCAGAATGCCGCTTAGTCGGGCGTAGGGGAAGGCGCCTTTATGGTCAGCCTTGGCGGAGTGCCGCCATCACCCGGGCCAAGCCTGCCTCCCAAGGCGGCAGCGCCACGCCAAAAACGCGGCTAAGCTTGCCATTATCCAGCCTGCCATCGGCGGGGCGCTTGGCTTTCGTTGGGTATTCAGCGGTGGTGATGGCGTGGACCTTGGGGCGCGGGCCGCCATGGCGGGCGGCTTCGGTGAAAATCGCCTCGGCAAAACCATGCCAATTGGTAAAGCCGCCGCCCGTGGCGTGATAAGTGCCGGCGAAATCATCACGCCAGCCTTCGCCCCGGATGCGGCCCAGAATGGCGGCAATGGCATCGGCCAGATCGGGCGCAGCGGTGGGGCTGCCCCATTGGTCAGCCACGACGCGGAGTTCAGGGCGCTGTTCCCCAAGCGCCAGCATGGTACGCAGAAAATTCTTGCCCATGGGCGCGAAGACCCAAGCCGTGCGGAGCACGATGCAGCGCGGATTGGCGGCCTGCGCCGCCCATTCCCCGGCAAGCTTGGTGCGGCCATAGGCGCCGAGCGGATTGGGCGCATCGCTTTCCAGATAGGGCGCGCCCTTCAGGCCATCAAAAACGTAATCGGTTGAAATCTGGATGATCGGAATGCCGGCATCGCGCGAAAGCCGCCCCAGCAAGGCAGGGCCCAGCGCATTGGCACGAAAAGCGCCCGCTTCATTATCTTCGGCCGCATCCACTGCCGTCCAGGCGGCGCAATTCACGACCGCATCGGGTTTTAGCGCTTGAAACGCGGCTACCACCGTTTCAGGCTTGTCGAATTCAAATTCCGGCTGGCCAACCAGCAGCGCTTCAAACCCCAGTGCCGGGAACGCGGTTTCAAGGCCGGTTGCCAATTGCCCACCGCGGCCGGTGACAAGGATGCGGCGCATCACCAGGAGCCTTTCGGGAAGGGCGGCGGTATATCGGAAAGCTTCGGTGCTTTGCGGTCCTTGTCTGACAGGATCGGGTCATTGACTGGCCAATCAATGCCAAGCGCGGGGTCATTCCAGGCAATGCCGGCATCCGCTTCCCGGTCATAATAGGCGTCAACCTTGTAGAGCACTTCGGTGTCTTCTTCGAGCGTCACAAAACCATGCGCAAAGCCTGCGGGGATCCAAAGCTGCTGCCAATTGGATGCTGATAATTCACACGCCACATGCTGGCCATAAGTTGGGGAGCCTTCGCGAATATCCACCGCCACATCCAGGATGGAACCACGCACCACACGCACCAGCTTGCCCTGCGCGGAAGGCGGGCGTTGGAAATGCAGGCCGCGCACAACGCCCTTTTGCCGGGACAGGGAATGATTATCCTGTACAAAATCCGCAGTAATGCCATGGGCCGCCAGAGCTCGGCGGGAGAAGACCTCACTGAAAAAACCACGGTCATCGCCAAAGCGCGTCGGTTCAATCAGCAGCAGATCAGCAATGGCAAGGCGCTCGGCCTTCACGCAAGCTTACCTTCGGCAAGATCACGCAAATAGGCCCCATAGGCAGTTTTGCCCAAACGATCCGCCTGGGCGCGCAGTGCCGCCGCATCAATGAAGCCCATGCGGAAGGCGATTTCCTCTGGGCAGCCTACTTGCAGCCCTTGGCGTTCTTGCACCGTCTGCACAAAAAGCGCTGCCTGCAACAGGGAACCCGGCGTGCCGGCATCAAGCCAGGCGCAGCCGCGGCCCAATTGCTCGGCGCGCAGGCTACCATCCGCCAGATAGACCTTGTTGAGATCGGTGATTTCCAATTCACCGCGCGCCGAGGGCTTCAGGTCACGCGCCATTTGCGTCACGCGCTTGTCGTAGAAATAAAGCCCAATCACGGCCCAATCGGATTTCGGCTTGGCAGGTTTTTCTTCAATGGAAAGCACGCGCCCGGCGGCATCGAATTCCGCCACGCCATAGCGTTCGGGATCGGCCACGCGATAGCCAAAGACCGAAGCTTGGCCATTCTGTGCATTCGCAGCAGCGGCCTTCAGGCTTTCCACCAGACCATGGCCATAGATGATGTTATCGCCCAAAGCCAAAGCGCAGGCTTCGCCACCAATCCAATCCGCGCCGATATGAAAGGCTTGCGCGATGCCATCCGGGCTTGGTTGTTCGGCATAGCTGATGCGGACGCCGAATTGCGCGCCATCACCGAGCAAACGCCGGAATTGTGGCAGATCAGCCGGCGTTGAGATCAGCAGAATATCCTTGATACCCGCCAGCATCAGTGTGCCCAGCGGGTAATAGACCATGGGCTTGTCATAGACCGGCAGCAATTGCTTGGATGCTGCCAGGGTCATGGGATGGAGGCGTGTGCCAGACCCGCCGGCAAGCAGAATACCCTTCACGATTTCACTCCCCCGAGCCTTTGGCCCGCATAGCGTTTATCGCGGATTGGCCGCCACCAGGCTTCATTGTCCAGATACCAGCGAATGGTCTGATCAAGCCCGGCTTCAAAATCATAGCGCGCCTTCCAGTCAAGCGCTGCTTCGGCGCCGCTTGGGTCCATGGCGTAGCGGAAATCATGGCCGGGGCGGTCCTTCACATAGGTGATCAGGCGTTCGCGCGGGCCGGCGGGGTCTGGGCGCAGCCGGTCCAGGGTGCGGCAAATGGCCTGCACCACTTGCAAATTGGTCCGTTCCTGGCGTGGGCCGATGCA
>CAIMVB010000499.1 GCA_903844785.1 uncultured Rhodospirillales bacterium
ACCTTGCGCGATGTCACGCTCTCACTCCCTGATGGGCGCGTGTTACTGAGCGGCGCTGAGATGAAGGTCGTGCCGGGCGAAGCGGTGCTGATCAATGGTCCATCCGGTTCCGGCAAATCCACGCTGTTCCGCGCCATTGCTGGTATTTGGCCCTTTGGCAGCGGTAGCATTTCCTTGCCCCAGAATGCGCGCGTGCTGTTTCTGCCGCAGCGCCCCTATCTGCCGCTTGGCACGCTGAAGCGCGCGGTGTGCTACCCGGAAGATGAAGCCCGCTTCAGCGATACCGAAATTATCGCCGCGCTCAATGAAGCCGGGCTTGGCCATTTAGCGGCGCGCTTGGATGAAGCCGATAGCTGGGGCCAGCGCCTTTCCGGTGGTGAACAGCAAAGGCTTTCCTTTGCCCGCAGCTTTCTGCAGCGCCCGGATTGGCTGTTTTTGGATGAAGCCACCGCAAGCCTGGATCCGGAAGCGGAAGAAGCCATGTATGCAAGCCTGAAGCGCGCCCTGCCTGGGCTGACCATGGTTTCTATCGCGCATCGCCCGGCGGTTGCCCGCTTCCATGACCGTATCTTGCGCGTGGAAGATAGCCGTTTGATTGAAATCGGCCCGCATTAGGGCGTGGCGCTTTACCTTTGCCCTGCGGTCGCGCTGATGACGCGCAGAATATCAGCGCCGTAGCGTTCCACGCGCGAACGCCCCATGCCCGGCACTTCCAGCAATTCTTCCAGGTTTGCCGGGCAGCGCGCGGCAAGGCCGGAGAGTGTCCGGTCATCCGCCACCACATAAGCCGGCACGGCCTGCGCCTGGGCAATGCCACGGCGCCAGGCGCGTAGCGCTTCAAATACCGGATCGTCTGAACCAATGCCCGCTGCTTCGGGCCCCTTGCGCGCCGATGCCGGTTTCTTGCCCGCTTGCAGCACATCTTCGCGCAGCATCACCACATTTTCACCGCGAAGAATGGGGCGCGCAGCTTCGGTGGCGACCAATTCTCCGTGGTTTTCCACCACCACATCAAGCGCGCCACGCCCCACCAATTGCCGCGCCACACCGCGCCAAGCGGTATCGGGTAAGTCCTTCCCTACGCCGAAGGTGGGCAGCTTATCATGGGAAAATTGCGCCACCTTATCCGTCAGCCGTCCGCGCAGCACATCCACCACATGCATCACGCCAAAACGCTGACCGGTGCGCAGCACGGCCGAAATCATTTTCTGCGCCGCGATGGTGCCATCAAAAAGCCTGGGCGGGCGCTGGCAAATATCACAATGGCCACAGGCTTCACGTTCCGGTTCTTCGCCAAAGCAGCGCAGCAGCAGCGCGCGTCGGCAGGTGGCGGCTTCGGCAATGCCCACCATGGCTTCAAGCCGCGCGCGTTCCACGCGCTTTTGTTCTTCACCCGCGGGGCTTTCTGCAATGCGATGACGGGCAAGCGCGATATCGCCTGCGCCGTAAAGCAGCAATGCGCGCGCCGGCAGCCCGTCCCGCCCGGCGCGGCCGATTTCCTGATACCAACTCTCGGGCGAACGCGGCAGATCAAGATGCGCCACCCAGCGCAAATCGGGCCTATCTATGCCCATGCCGAAGGCGATGGTTGCGGTCATCACCATTTGTTCGCCGCGTGAAAAGCGCCGATGCGCTTCGCGTTTGGCGCTGGCTTCCATGCCGGCATGAAAGGAAATCGCTTCCAGCCCATCTTCACGGAGCCAAGCGGCGGTACTTTCCGTCTTGGCGCGGCTGCCGCAATAGATAATGCCGGTGCCGCCCGCTTCACGGATCAGGGCGCGAAGCTGGGCGCGTTCACTCTCCCGCGGGGCGGCTTCTATCAGGATATTGGGGCGATCAAAGGAAGCACGGAATACGGGCGCATCCTGCAAGCCCAATTGCAGGCGAATATCTTCCACCGTGCGCGGATCAGCCGTGGCTGTCAGCGCAACGCGCGGCACGCCCGGAAAACGCGTGCCCAAAATGCCAAGGCCGCGATATTCGGGACGGAAATGATGGCCCCATTGGCTCACGCAATGCGCCTCATCCACTGCGAAAAGCGCAATATCCAAGCCATCAAGCCGCGCCAGCATGGTCTCCAGCGTCAGTCTTTCGGGGGAGACATAAAGCAGTTGCAGCGTGCCCTGGTGCAAATCGCGCAGCACCGCGCGCGCTTCATCGGGCGGCAGGTCTGAATGCAGCGCGCTGGCGGCGACACCTTGTTGGCGGAGCGCCGCCACCTGGTCTTCCATGAGCGCAATAAGGGGGGAGACAACAATGCCAATACCGGGCCGGCACAGCGCGGGCACTTGGAAACATAGGCTTTTGCCGCCGCCGGTTGGCATCAGCACAAGCCCTGAACCGCCCGCCGCCACATGGCGGATCACTTCTTCCTGCCGGCCACGAAAGGCGCTGTAGCCGAAGACGCGGCGCAGGGTTTCGCGCGGAGCGTCATGCATGGCGTTCACGCGGGCGCGGCATTCAGATGGCGGCGGCGCATCTCAGGAAACTCCGATTCGGCATTTTCCTTTGGTCGCGCGCCCCAGGTGCCGCGTCAACTTCTACCCCGTCACCGCGAACAGGCCGCCCCGCCCAGGACGCAAAACTTGGAGCAATGCGGATGGTTCAGGGCCACGGGGCGGGATGCTTCGGCAAGTGTGGCGCCCAATTCGAATTGCGGGTCGTAGGCCAGTAGGGTGCAGGCCAGCACGGCGGGGCGCGCGGCGCCCTTGCGCTTCACCACCATGCGCGCGGAAGCGCACATCAGGCTATCGGGTGATTTGCCCAAAATGCCCCAGCAGGCTTCGGTGATTTCCGGCACATCGGCCTGCGCA
>CAIMVB010000500.1 GCA_903844785.1 uncultured Rhodospirillales bacterium
AGGCAAAGTTCCATCGCCTGACCAAGCAATTCCTGTGCAGCATAAACATAGCCAAGTGAGCCGACCGGGTTCGAACCCCCGCCCGGGATCACATAAGGCCGCTTGCCTTGTGTGCGGAGCTGCGCCGCAAGCGCTTCCATTTCCGCCTGCATATCCGCCCCCGCCGGGCGGTGGCCAATCTCTGCGCCATGCAGCCGGTCCAGCAGTACATTCGCCGATTGGGTATAGGCTTCATCGCGCCGGCCGGTGCGGTCTTCCAATAGTAAATGGCAGGCCAGGCCAAGCTTGGCTGCTGCCGCCGCCGTTTGGCGCGCGTGGTTGGATTGCGTGGCACCCTGCGTGATGACGGTATCGGCGCCCTTGGCCAGGGCATCCGCCATCAGGAATTCCAGCTTGCGCGTTTTATTGCCGCCGGTGGAAAGCCCTGTGCAATCATCTCGCTTGATCCAAAGCTTGGGCCCCTTGCCATCCGGTCCCGCCAAATGGCGTGAAAGACGTTCAAGCGGTTCCAAAGGCGTTGGCAAATGCCCAAGGCGAATACGGGGAAAACGGGCGAGATTCATGGGGCCTCCGGATCTTTTCCCTTGCAGGCTAACGCCCTGGCGCGACCCGCGCCAGATCGCGCATTTCGCGCTATAGGATGGATGAAGATATGAGAGGTCGGGCGCCGCCCGAAAATGCCGCATGACATTGGCCCGCAACGGCCTGATCGCCATGGTGCTTATGCTGCCTGCCGCACCTGCTGACGCGGCCTGGGAATATACGCGCTGGGGCATGAATGAAGCCCAGGCGGTAACCGCTTCCCGCCGCGCGGTACGCAGCTTGCCGGCCGCCGAACGGCGCATGATGAATGCGCGGGTGGAATATCGCGCACGCGGCGTTTTTGCCGTGGAGGGGCTGCGGATGAATATTGCCTTTGGTTTTGATTCCAAAAGCGGGGGATTGGCGTGTATTTCTGGCCGTGGCGCTGCGGCCCAAGGCGATGTGCTGCGCCAAAGGCTGATTACACGCTTCGGCCCGCCGGAATTTGATGATCAACATGCGCAAAGTGGCGAGCAGGATATTGGCTGGAGCGCACCGGACAAGATTGACCTGGTGATCACCGCAGCCGGTTTTACCCTGCTGCATTGCGCGCCTGGTTATTGACCCCCGGTTAAGCGCCGCGCAGCAAGGCCATCAGTGGCGCGGTAGAAGGCGCCTGATCGAGCGCCCAAAGCGCTGCGATTTGGGCTTCGACATCGCTGGTCATGCCGCCCAAGACCGCATTGGCGCGGTATTTCGCGGCAAGTTCCGCATCGCTCAGCGGGCGTTCGGCGCTACCACGCGGATGTTCCACATAAGCCTGATGTATGCTGCCATTTGCCAATGCGATGGTCACGCGTGCCGCGCCGCGCGGTAGGCTGGCATCACATTCCGCGACCACCTTCGCGCGCAGCGCCGTAAGTTCTGCGTCCTGCACCGCTGGCATTTCAAAATCCGCCACATCGGCGCGGCCGAGTGCCAGCGCAATCGCGGCGCAGTGATGAATGCTGACGCGTGTGTCGCGTTCATTGCGCACCACGCGATCCCCGCGTGCCAGCAAAAGCGCATCGCCCGCCACCGTCACGCGCGCAATCTGCGTCACCGCCGCGCCGAGAGTTTCGCGCAGTTCCAGGCAGGCATCAATCACCGCGTGAAACACTATCCCCGCTGCGTAGGGTTTGTAGGTATTGCGTGCGATTTCCCAGCGCTGGCCAAGCCCTTCGGTGATTTCCTTGAGTTGCGGTTCATCCC
>CAIMVB010000501.1 GCA_903844785.1 uncultured Rhodospirillales bacterium
ATCACGCCACCTTATTGCAGGCGTTGCGCGGCCCTTTGGGGCTTTCCAGCCCGCGCTTTGGCTGCGGCGCTGAACAATGCGGTTCCTGCATGGTATTGCTGGATGGCACGCCTGCTTATGCCTGCGCGCTTGGCCTGGATGCGGTTGCCGGGCGCAAGGTGGTAACGGTTGAAGGGCTTGGTTCGGCCACGGCGCCGCATCCGCTGCAAGCGGCGTTTCTGGCGGAACAGGCCGGCCAATGCGGGTATTGCCTTTCAGGTATGTTGATTTCCGCCGCCGCATTGCTGGCCGCCAATCCTGACCCGGATGAGGACGCCATTCGCGCAGCCTTGGAGCCGCATTTATGCCGCTGCGGCAGCCATAATCGCATCATCCGCGCCATCAGGCGTGCCGCGCAGGAGATGGCGCAATGAGTCATGGTTTTGGCGCTGCGCTTAAGGTTGATGATGGCAAGCCGCGCTTGCCGGGTAGCTTGCATCTCAATCGTCGGCTGTCGCAATGGCTGCATTTCCGCGCCGATGGGGTGGTGGAAGTCAAGCCAGGCAAGGTGGAATTGGGGCAAGGCATTCTGACGACACTGGCGCAGATTGCCGCTGATGAATTGGATGTGGCTTTGGAACGCATCCGGGTGGTGAGTGTGGTCACACCAGAAAGCCCGGATGAGGCTGTTACTTCCGGTAGTCTTTCAGTGCAGGATTCCGGCAGCGCCATTCGCCATGCCAGCGCCGATGCACGGCGGATTTTTCTTTCTGTCGCCGCGCAACGCAGCGGTGTGGCGTTTGAGACGATTACCGTGCAGGACGGTGACTTCATTGGGCCACAGGGCAAGATCGGTAGCTATTGGCAGTTTGCTGATGCTGGCTTGCTGGAGGTTGAGGCATCGCCCGAGGCGCGTGCGAAGCCCGTTGCGGCGCGTCGCCTGGTCGGGGTTTCCGCGCCTCGGCGGGATCTGCCTGGCAAGCTGCAGGGCGCGCCCGCTTATGTGCATGATTTGCGTCTGCCCGGCATGCTGCATGCGCGCGTCATCCGCCCCAGCGCACGCGGCGCGCAGCTAGAAGCCCTTGCTGATGGCGCCTTACCGGGCGATGCGCGGCTGTTGCGCGATGGCAATTTCCTGGCGGTATTGGCCAGCACCGAATGGGATGCCGAGGCCGCCGCTGCACGGATCGCCGCGCGGGCAAGCTGGCAGGAAGCCGATACGTTACCGGAACAGATGCAGCTTACCGCATGGCTGCGCGATGCTGCGGTGCGTGGTGAGCGCAAAATTACCGAAGAACGAGATGCGGAAGTTTCGGCGGCAGCGCATCGGCTGAAGCGCAGCTTTCATCGGCCCTATTTGGCGCATGCTTCCATCGGGCCATCCTGTGCGGTGGCGCAATGGCAGGGCGATATGGTGGAAGTGTTTAGCCATACGCAAGGGCCATATAATCTGCGCGCGGATATTGCGAAAACCCTGCGTTGCCCCCCGGGCAAAGTAATTATTCGCCATATGGAAGGTTCTGGCTGCTATGGCCATAATGGCGCGGATGATGTGGCGCTGGAAGCGGTGCTGATAGCGCGTGCAGCGGAAGGCAGGCCTGTGCGGCTACTGTGGTCTCGCGCAGATGAGCTTGGCTGGGCGCCGTTTTCACCTGCCATGCTGGTGGATATTGAAGTCGCCGCAGCAGCAGATGGAACGCTGCTTGAATGGCATTCGGAAGTGATCAGCAATGGTCATTCCGGGCGGCCTGGTCGTTCGCCCGTGCCTACCCTTCTGGCGGCGTCTCAGCTGGCTGATCCATTCCCGGTACAGCCTTCCATCAACCCGCCCTTGGCGGCGGGTGGCGGGGCAGAGCGTAATGCAATTCCAGGTTATCGCGTCCCGAAATTGCAGGTCGCCACCACCAGACTTCTGGAAATGCCCATCCGCACTTCGGCGCTGCGCGGGCTTGGCGCCACCTTGAATGTCTGGGCGGTGGAAAGCGTGATGGATGAAATGGCGGGGCTGGTCGGTGAAGATCCGCTCATGTACCGCCTGCGACATTTGGATGATGCGCGTGGCCGCGCCGTATTGGAAAATGTGGCAGCCATGGCTGATTGGCAGGCGCACCAATCGCGTGAAGGTTTTGGTTTTGGCATTGCCTATGCCCGCTACAAGAATACCGGTGCCTATGCTGCGGTGATCGCTGAAGTTGAAGCGCGCGAACGCATTTTCTGCCGCCGCATCTGGATTGCGGGGGATTGTGGTGAGGTTGTGAACCCCGATGGCACCGCCAATCAGCTTGAAGGCGGCGCCATTCATGGCGCTTCGATAGCCTTGGTTGAAGAAGTGCGTTTTGACCGCCGCCGCATCACTTCCGATTCATGGGAGAGCTTCCCGATTCTGCGCTTTTCGGAAGTGCCCAGCGTTGAGGTTGCCGTCATCAATCGGCCCGAAGCGCCCTTCCTGGGTGCGGG
>CAIMVB010000502.1 GCA_903844785.1 uncultured Rhodospirillales bacterium
CTCGGCCGCGCCGAGCCGAGCGAGGCGGAAATCGCCTCCGCCAGCGACGCCCTTGCCGCGCAGGGGCTTTCCGGATGGCTGGCACGCATGCAAGGCGAATACTACAGGCGGAGCAAGCTGACGCTGGAACCGCTGCGCACGTTAGGCTCAACGCCCGAGGCTGATTGGCAAACCGCCCTGACCGCATTCCATGCTGTACCCTACGACGCCACGGGCGGGAAGCCGCAGGAGGCCAAGGTATTTAGTGATAGTCCCAGCTTCGCCTGATTAACTGATTTTTCTACGCCTTCTCCGAACCATCTCCACCCACGCCATATTCGCGTTCTCAAAACTATCATAAATCAGAAACACCACTGCCATTCTTCCTCTGCAAGGGAAAGCCTCCGGTCTTTCAGGAATTCTCCGCGTGCAGGGCCTCTCCATCAAATCCATATCGCGTCATTTCGGCGCAGTAAGAGCGCTTGATAATGTCTCCCTTGACGTGGCCGCAGGTGAGTTCGTCGCCCTTGTTGGCCCTTCCGGCTGTGGCAAATCCACCCTTATGCGGATTGTGGCCGGCATTGAAACCGCCGATGCAGGTTCACTTTCCATCGGTTCTAGAGACGTCACAGCTTTGCGTGCCGCTGAGCGTAATGTCGCGATGGTATTCCAGAATTATGCACTTTATCCGCATCTGACCGTGAGTGATAATATCGCCGTCCCTCTCGCCATGCGGCGGCTTTCTGCCGTGGAGCGTTTTCCTCTTTTTGGTCGCGTAATGCCTGGCCTTGCCCAAAAACGGGCGGCCATAGCCATCGATGTACTCAAGGCCGCCCAATCACTCGGCCTGGACGCCCTACTGGATCGAAAGCCTGGGCAGCTTTCAGGCGGGCAGCGGCAACGCGTAGCATTGGCCCGGGCAATTGTTCGGCATCCTGACGCGTTTCTGATGGATGAGCCGCTTTCCAACCTGGATGCGGCGCTTCGCGTGCAAACACGGCGTGAAATTGTTGAGATTCATCGCCGCGTCGGTGCCGCGACACTTTACGTGACGCATGATCAATCTGAGGCCCTCACCATGGCGGACCGTGTGGCCGTCATGCAAGCTGGCCAGATACTGCAGGTTTCGTCGCCTGAGGCGATCTACCACGATCCGCAGGATATCCGCGTAGCGACCTTCATTGGTAGTCCACGGATCAATTTAATCTCTGCTGAAGCCGATGCCGCAGGCCATGTCCATATCGCGGGAAGGCCGAGCGGGCTTCATGCTGCGCCTGGACCAGTGACTATTGCCATTCGTCCGGAAAATCTGCGGCTTGCATCCAGCGGTATAACCTGCGTGGCAGAAGGCTTCGAATTTCTGGGCGATAGCTTGCTGCTCCATGCGCGTCATATGGCCAGTGATGAAGCCTTGGTCGTCCGACTTCCACCAAACATGCCTCGACCGCATGCTGGGGAAGCAATCCAGCTTACCTTTGAAGCTGAGCACGCTCTACTGTTTGACCAGAATGGCAAGCGCGTGGCGCTGCGCAATCATCCTGCTCACAGTCAGGAATTGACCCTTGCCTGAAGCCTTATCCGCAGCGCAGCCTGCGTCATTTCAGGCAAGATCGCGCCGCCTGACACGTGGCGAAGCCCTGGTCGGCCTTATGCTGAACCTGCCGGCAGGCATCGCTTATTTTCTGATGCTGTTATTGCCTAGCTTGGCCACAATCCTTTTGGCCTTCACAGATTATGAATTGGGCGCGCTTGAATGGGGCTGGATTGGCATAGCGAATTTTGAGGAGATGCTTGAAGATCGCGGCTTTGCCATCGCGCTTCGCAATACGGTCATCTATGTCGGGCTCGTCACACCGCTTTCCATCTTGCTTGGCTTGGGCGCAGCGCTTTTGATTGAAGCGGGGATGCGTGGGCGCGCCCTGTTTCGCGCTGTCTTCTTCTTGCCGGTTGTTTCACTAACGGTCGCCATGGCAGCTGCTTGGCAATACCTGCTGCATCCGACGATTGGGCCTTTGAATGCCTTCTTGCGCCTTCTTGGCGTTACCTCCCCACCCTTCTGGCTTTCATCTTCGGATTGGGTACTTCTCAGTCTCGGGGCAATCGGCGTTTGGGAAAATGTTGGCTACAATATGGTGCTTTTCCTGGCGGGCCTCAGCGCCATTCCGCGGGAACTCTATCAAGCCGCCGAAGTTGATGGGACGAAAACTTGGCTTGACCGGTTTCGCCTTGTCACTTGGCCGATGCTTGGTCCGACAACACTCTTCGTGCTGACCATTACGATGATCCGCAGCATTCGGGTCTTTGATACGGTGGCTGTTCTGACCCAAGGTGGGCCGAACAAGGCCAGCGAAGTCTTGCTGCATACCATGTACAAGGAAGGCTTCACCTTCTTGCGTCTTGGTTATTCGGCCGCGATCACCTTGGTGTTCCTGCTGATGGTTCTGGGCCTAGTTTGGCTGCAAACCAAGGCTTTGGATAAGCGGGTGCATTATGGCTGAGCGCGGCCCAAAATCGCTTTGGGCGGATGTGCCGCGCCTGCTTGTGCTAGGCTTCCTCGCGCTATTGCTGCTCATGCCTTATATCTGGATGATCTCAGCAAGCGTAAAGCCGCTGGATGAGTTATTTCGTGCCAGCCTTAATCTTTGGCCAGAACGCTTTCACGGCATCGAGAATTACGCGAAGGTGTTTTCGCAAATTCCAGTATTTGGCTATCTCTGGAATGGTATTGTTGTATGCGGTGGCATACTTTTCTTCCAGCTACTTTTCGCCGTTCCGGCAGCCTATGCGCTCGCGAAGCTTCGCTTCCCCGGGCGTGATCTGGCCCTTGGCCTTGTTATGCTTGGCCTTCTTGTGCCGCCCCATGTACCGGCGCTTCCCCTCTACTTGGCCTTCAGCAAAATGGGGCTGTTGAATACCTATGCCGCGCTGATCCTGCCCTTCACCATTTCAGTCTTTGCGATCTTTCTGTTCCGTCAGTTCTTCAGGGCACTACCCGATGAGCTGGTCCATGCGGCACGCCTGGATGGGATCGGTGAGTTTGAAATCGTTTGGCGCGTGATCCTGCCAAATGCCTGGCCGGCGGCCACGGCCTTTGCGATCTTCTCTGTCGTCGCGCATTGGAATGATCTTTTTTGGCCGCTGATTGTGATTGAAGGTCAGGCGCGCGCCACGCCGGCACTTGGCGTTTTGTATTTCCGTTCCGATGAGGCCGGCGATGATTTTGCCGCATTGATGGCGGCGGCCGTCATCATGACACTGCCTCTTGTCCTGGCATTCCTTTTTGCACAACGCCGCTTCGTTGAAGGTATCGCCACCACTGGGCTGAAGGGATGA
>CAIMVB010000503.1 GCA_903844785.1 uncultured Rhodospirillales bacterium
CCGCGCCGATCTGCCGGGCGAAAACACGCAAGCCATCCTGTCGCGCATGCAATCGGAACGTGAACGTGTGGCGCGTGAAGCCCGCGCGGAAGGTGCTGAAGTGGCGCAGCGCGTGCGCGCGGGGGCGGAGCGTGAACGCACCGTGCTGATCGCGGAAGCCCAGGCGCAGGCGGATATCCTGCGCGGTCAGGGTGAACAGGAAGCCATCCGCATTTTCGCGGAAGCCTTCCAGCGCGACCCGGCCTTCTTCCAATTCTGGCGCACCATGCAGGCCTATCGTGAAGCCTTTTCCGAAGGTGACACGCGCATGGTCCTGACCCCGGATTCGGAATTCTTCCGCTTCTTCCGGGAAAGCCCGAATAGCCTGCCGGGGGCGCCAGGCCAGACTTCAGCGCCGCGGTGAGTTTCACCGCGCTACTGCAAGGGATTGCTGTGGTGCTGGCGCTTGAAGGCTTGGCCTATGCCATGGCGCCAGGTTTCATGCGCCGCGCCTTGGCATCCTTGGCCGAGGCGCCGGAGAGCCGCCTGCGCCTGGGCGGCCTGATTGCCGCGGCGGGCGGCATTGGGCTTGCCTGGTTGCTCAAGCTTTTTTGAAGGGCGCGGCGCGATGCGCCAGTCGCTCTTTGTCGCACTTCGTTGCAGAGAAAAGGGTTACATTCACCCTTAGGGCGCCAATCTGCTATGGCGTTCCAGCGCCTGATCCGCAAAGGTGGGATCACCGAAGCGGTGAATCAGTCGCTACTAAATAGTCTCCGAGGAGAGCTTCCTTGCGCATCGTCCATCTTGCCCTTGCCGGCGCCCTGGCCCTATCGCCGCTTGCCCCGCTGCCGCTGATCAGCCCGGCTGGGGCGCAGCAGCGTGCCCCGGAAAGCTTCGCGCCGCTCGCGCGGGAATTGCTGCCGGCGGTGGTGAATATCTCCACTTCCAAGAATGTTGCCCCGCGCGCGGGGCGGCCCAATGCGCCGGAAATGCCGCAATTGCCGCCGGGCAGCCCGTTTGAGGAATTCTTCCGCGATTTCTTCAACCGCAACCGTCCGCCTGGCCAGGGTGAAGGCCCGCAGCAGCGCCCACGCCGCGCGCAGTCGCTCGGGTCTGGCTTCATCATTGATGCGCAGGAAGGGATTGTGGTGACCAATAACCACGTGATTGATGGCGCTGATGAAATCAATGTGATCCTGCAGGACAAAACGAGCATTCGCGCCGAATTGGTGGGTACCGACCCGCGCACGGACATCGCGGTGCTACGCATCAAGCATGACAAGCCGCTGGCGGCTGTGGCTTTTGGTGACTCGGATCAATCAGAAGTGGGTGATTGGGTGATCGCCATTGGTAATCCTTTCGGCTTTGGCGGCACGGTGACGGCGGGGATTGTCTCGGCTCGCGGGCGCGATATCGGCCAGGGGCTGTATGATGATTTCATCCAGACGGATGCTTCGATTAATCAGGGCAATTCCGGCGGGCCGCTTTTCAACATGCGCGGCCAGGTGATTGGCATCAATACCGCGATTGTCTCCCCCAGCGGGGTATCTGCCGGGCTTGGTTTCTCAATCCCGTCCAATATGGCTACCCGTGTGGTGGCGCAGCTCCGTGATGCGGGGCGCGTGCGGCGCGGCTGGATTGGGGTGAATATCCAGGGTGTGACGGATGATATCGCGGAGGCGCTGCGCCTTCCCGCCGGCACACGCGGCGCGCTGGTGGCGCGTGCGCAGGAAGATGGCCCGGCTGCCAAAGCGGGGATCCGTTCCGGCGATGTGATTATCCGCTTCAATGGCGTGGCGGTGCCGGAAATGCGCGCTTTGCCGCGTATTGTGGCGGATAACACGGTGGGGTCTTCCGTGCCGGTAGTCATTTGGCGCGATGGCAAGGAAGAAACCGTGACGATAACGCTCGGCGAATTGCCGACGGAACAGCGCCAAGCGGAAGCGCCGGCGGCGCCTTCTGTGCAGGGTCCGGTGGAACTAGCCGGGCTTGGGCTGCGTGTTGCGGCCATTACCAATGAACTCCGCCAGCGCTTCAACCTGAAGCCCGAACAGCGCGGCGTGGTGATTGTGGAAGTGGTGCCCGGCAGCGCTGCCGCCGAACGGGAACTCCGCCCTGGTGATGTGATTGTGGAAGTGCAGCAGCAGCGTGTCGCAACCCCGGCTGAGGTGCAGGAACAGGTGGAACGCCTGCGCCGGCAGAACCGCAATGTCGGGCTTTTTGCGGTGGAAAATGCCGGCGGGCAGCGCTTCGTGCCGCTGCGCCTGAATGCGCGGAGCGGTGCGCCGGGCTGATTTGGCTTTAGTGCGACATCCCCTGATCGGGCGAAGGCCCGATCAGGGGGCTCATTTGTTTACTTGATTACTGATCTCATGGCTTTGATTGCGCTTGAGAACCATTTCGTACCTTTGGCAGCCGTTGGGATGGCATGCGCCCTCCCTATTTAGCCCCTAATGGGATTTTGAACTTGACGTGACGTCAAGATTTTCGTATACGATCCCTCCGGGGGAGTTCTCAGGGGGTATTATGTTTCGGAGTAAGGAGAGCGCCTCCCTCGGCGTTTTACTCACCCAAGGGGCTGCCATTGTCTGGAGCCGCCACGCCCTTGAACGCGCGCGTGAACGCGGTGTTTCGAAATTGGATGCAGAGCGTTTGATCCGGCGGGGCCGCGTTACTGGCCTGGATATCCAGGCAAATGGGCAGGAGCGTTGGCAGCTTGCCGGTAAGGATGAGGACGGTCACGCCTTTACTGTCGTGATCACCCCGATTGCGCCGGATGTTTTGGTTGTCACTGTCATCACATGAAAGGGAGAGAATCACATGCGCCGCCTCTTGCCACGATATGAGGAAAGCGGCCTCGGCCTGCCCTACCCGGTCGTGCTCATCAATGCGGCCGAGGAGCATGCTGACGCGGCCGGGAATGTGCTTGGCGTGTCGGTCCCTGATCTTGAGGGCTTGGTGGCAGCCGTTGCGGTGGCGCGTGCCTTTCTGCCGGTGGAATTAACCGGCAGTGAGGTGCGCTTCATGCGCAAGGTGATCGGCATGTCGGCCAAGGATTTTGCCGAGGCGTTGAAACTCGACCCCGCCTCTCTTTCCCGGTGGGAGAACAACAAGCAGACACTGGGTGGCTGGGCAGAAAGCCAAGTACGGCTGGCCACCGTCGCCATCCTCGCCCAGCGCATGCCAAGCCTGAAGCCGGATATGGAAAAATTGTTTCGCATGGTGTCGCGCAAGCGCGAAGAAGGTGAAGCCTGGCCGCTGTTCGAACTGCACCTTGAACCCCAGCGCGCGGCAGAAGCCCCGCGCGCTCCGGGTGAAGGCTGGGCCGCGCTTCAGGCGGCGTAAACCACGCGACTGACTGCAACCGCCTCTCGCGCTTTCGCGCCACACCCTTTATGTCTCCCCGCCATGGAGTACATCTCAACACGCGGGCAGGCGCCGGCCCGGGATTTTGAAGGCGTATTGCTGGCTGGCCTCGCTGAGGATGGCGGGCTGTTTGTGCCGCGCCATTGGCCGGAATTATCGCCCGCCGAATGGCGCGCCATGCGTGGGCTTTCCTATCCGGAACTGGCCGCGCGCATCATTGGGCTTTTCGCGGGGCCCAGCCTGCCGCTCGATCAGCTTTGCAAGCAGGCTTATGCGGGGTTTGGCCATCCGGCCATTGTGCCGCTGGTGCAGTTGGATCAGCGCTGCTTCGCGTTGGAATTGTTCCATGGCCCAACACTCGCGTTCAAGGATATGGCGCTGCAATTGCTCGGGCGCTTGTTTGACCATGTGCTGACCAAGCGTGGTGAACGCGTCACCATTGTTGGCGCGACCTCGGGCGATACGGGCTCGGCGGCTATTGAGGCCTGCCGGGATCGCGCGGCGATTGATATCGTGATCCTGCATCCGGAAGGCCGCACCAGCGAAGTGCAGCGCCGGCAAATGACCAGCGTGCTGGCCGGGAATGTCAGCAATATCGCCATCAAGGGCGATTTCGATGCTTGCCAGGATCTGGTGAAGGCCATGTTCAACGACGTGCCCTTCCGCCAGGAAATGCGGCTTTCGGCGGTGAATTCGATCAATTGGGCGCGGATTGCGGCGCAAATCCCCTATTATGTCGCGGCCGCCCTGGCGCTTGGCGCGCCGGATCGCCCGGTGGCCTTCAGCGTGCCCACCGGGAACTTCGGCAATGTGCTGGCCGCCTGGGCCGCAATGCGCATGGGCCTGCCAGTGGCCAAGCTGATTGTGGGGGCCAACCGCAATGATATCCTGGCGCGCTTCCTGACCGCGAATGACATGACAGCGCGGCCGGTGGAGCCATCCCTTTCGCCTTCCATGGATATTCAGGTTTCCTCCAATTTCGAGCGTCTGTTGTTTGAATTGCTGGGTCGTGATGGCGCAGTCACGGCGGAAGCCATGCGCCGCTTCCGCACCGAAGGCCGCATGCCCATCCCCGATGCTGCCTGGCGGGAAGCGACCAAGCTATTTGCCGGCTTCACCTTGGATGATGCCGGGACACTCGCCGAAATTCGCCATTTGCATCAGGCGGCGGGGTATTTGGCTGATCCGCACACGGCGGTTGGCACTGCCGCCGCGCGCGCCTTGGCGCCGGTGGACCCGGCCATTCCCGTGGTGGTGGCCGCCACCGCGCATCCGGCAAAATTCCCGGACGCGGTTGAACGCGCCACGGGCTTCCGCCCCCCTCTGCCCGCGCGGCTTGCCGACCTATATGATCGGGAAGAACGCTTTTCCGTCCTGGCCGATGACCTTGGCACGGTGGAAGCCGCGGTTCGTGCCCATGCCCGTCGTAATGCAGCTTGAAAAGACAAACGCACCCATGACCGAAGCCGTCCGCGTGACTCGCCTGAATAATGGCCTGACCATTGTTTCCGAAAACATGCCGCGCGTGGAAACCGTTTCCGTCGGCGCTTATGTTTCGGTCGGCACGCGGCATGAAACGCCGGAAGATAATGGCGTTTCCCACTTCCTGGAACATATGGCCTTCAAGGGAACGGCAAGGCGCGATGCGGCAGCGATTGCGCGGGAGATTGAAAATGTCGGCGGGCATTTGAATGCCTATACCGCCCGCGAACAAACCGCTTATTACGCCAAGGTGCTTAAGGAAGACACCGCACTCGCCGTTGATATCATCGGCGATATCCTGACGCATTCCACCTTCGAACCGGAAGAAGTGGAACGCGAACGCGGCGTGATTTTGCAGGAAATTGGTCAGGCGAATGATACGCCGGATGATATTGTGTTTGACCATTTCCAATCCACTGCCTTTCCCGATCAACCCATGGGCCGGCCGGTGCTGGGCACTGAGGATTCAATCAAAGCCATGACGCGCGATGCGCTGAAGGGCTATATGGGCCGGCATTACGGACCATCTTCCATGGTGATTGCTGGCGCGGGCGCCTTGGAACATGAAACGCTGCTTGACCTGGTCGGCAAGCATTTCGCTGATCTGCCGGATGTGACCATCCCCACCCCGGAAGCCGCGCGTTATGCCGGCGGTGAATTCCGCGAAACACGCGATTTGGACCAGGTGCATATTGTGTTGGGCTTTCCTTCCGCGCCCTATCGCGACCCCATGCATTGGCCAACACAGGTATTGGGCACGCTTTTGGGTGGCGGCATGTCTTCGCGCCTGTTTCAGGAAATTCGTGAAAAGCGTGGCTTGGTTTATTCCATCTATGCCTTCGCTTCACCCTTCAGGGATGGCGGCTTGTTCCAGATTTATGCCGGCACGGGTGAGAAGGAAGCGGCGGAATTAATGCCCGTGACGCTTGAGGAATTGATCAAGGTGCAGCGTGATGTGACGGAAGATGAATTGGCCCGCGCGAAGGCGCAGCTGCGCGCTTCCTTGCTGATGTCCTTGGAATCCACCGGCAGCCGCTGTGAACAGCTTGCGCGGCAATTGCAGGTGCATGGCCGCGTGATCCCAATTGAGGAAACCAAGCAGCGCATCGCCTCGGTCACGGTGGAGCAAGTGCAGCAGGCGGCTGCTCAGGCCTTCCGCCAGCGCCCAACTTTGGCCGTTATGGGGCCGGCGGGGCAGGTGCCATCGCTCGGCGCGATCATGGAGACGCTCGCGGCATGAACCGGCTCGATGCGCTTGCTGATCTGATCAAGGCTGCCCGCGCGGCGGGGGCGGATGCGGCGGATGCGCTGCTGATTGCCTCCACTTCGCTTTCTGTGGAACGGCGCCTGGGCGCGATTGAAAAGCTGGAACGCTCAGAAAGTCTTGATCTCGGCTTGCGTGTTTTTGTCGGCAAGCGTCAGGCGATTGTGGCTTCCACCGAACCAGACCCGAAGGGCTTTGCCGCGCTCGCGGAACGCGCCGTCGCCATGGCCCGTGTGGTGCCGGAAGACCCCTTTGCCGGCCTGCCGGAAGCGGTCGCCATCCCCACCCGCGCGCTTGATCTGGAAGACCCAACCGAACCAAGCGCCGAGGTCTTGCTCGCCCGTGCAGCAGCGGCGGAAGAAGCGGCGCTTGGTGTCAAAGGCATCACTAATAGTGAAGGCGCCGATGCCGGCTGGGGCCGGACGGAGATTGCGCTGGTCGCTTCCAATGGCTTCGCCGGCCAATATGCGCGCACTTCCCATGGCATTTCCGCCACCGCTGTTGCCGGTGAAGGCACGGGGATGGAGCGGGATTATGATTATTGGCAATCGGTCTATCTGGCCGATTTGCCGGACCCGGCTTTGGTTGGGCGTGTGGCAGCGGAAAAGGCGGTGCGCCGGCTGAACCCGGTGCGGGCCAAGACCGCGCGCATTCCGGTGGTGCTGGACCCGCGGGTTGCCGGTTCCATGCTCGGCCATTTGCTGGGCGCCATTAATGGCGCGGCGGTGGCGCGCGGGACTTCTTTCCTGAAGGATTCCATGGGCCAGCAGGTGCTGGCGGCGGGGCTTTCGGTGCATGACGACCCAACGCGCCCGCGCGGCCTGCGGTCTCGCCCCTTTGATGGGGAAGGCATGCCGGGTGAGGCGCGTGCCCTGGTGCAGGATGGTGTGCTGACCAGTTGGGTGATGGATTGGCGGAGCGCCAGGCAATTGGGCCTGGCGTCCACCGGCCATGCCAGCCGCGGTACGGGTGGCCCGCCCGGCCCGGCGCAAAGCAATCTTTGGCTTTCCCCGGGTAAGCTCAGCCCCGTGGAGATGATGGCCGATATCAAGGAAGGGCTTTATGTCACGGAATTGATCGGCATGGGCGTCAACGGCGTGACCGGCGATTACAGCCGGGGGGCTGCGGGCTTTATGATCCGTAATGGGGTGCTGGCGGAGGCGGTGAGTGAGATTACGGTTGCCGGCAACCTCAAGCAGATGTTCCTGGACATGACCGCTGCGAATGATTTGGTATTCCGGCGCGGGACGGATTGCCCCACGCTCAGGATCGAGGGCCTGACCCTGGCCGGGGCGTGAGCATTTTCAAGCCAAGTGGCTTCACTTGGCGGCTCGGAAAATGCGATCAAACAGAGGTTTGGCGCGTTTCCCATGAACAAAGGTTAGGGGGAATACCTCTAAGGCTCCGCGCCCCCGCTTGCGCGCGACCCGGCGCTTGGGTTACGCAAAACTGTAAGAAAGGCGCCCCGCATGGATCGGCCACTGGTTGAAATCCCCATTGCTGAATTGATGGCTGCGGCGCGGGTGCTCCGGCGAGCCTCGGTGCTCGTGGTGGGCGATGCCATGCTGGACCGCTATGTTTATGGCCGGGCGCAGCGCATCAGCCCGGAGGCTCCGGTGCCGGTGCTCACCGTTGAACGCGAAATCGCCATGCCAGGCGGCGCGGGCAATGTGGTGCGCAACCTGACAGCGCTTGGGGCCGCCGTGGCCTTTGTTTCCGTGGTTGGCGATGACCAGGCCGGTAGTGACTTGACCGGGTTGATCGGCGGCCAGCCGGGGGTTGAGCCCTGGCTTTTGGTGCAAGGCGGGCGCGCCACCACCACGAAAACCCGCTATTTGGCCAATGGCCAGCACATGCTGCGCGCGGATCACGAAGAAGTGGCCGCGATCCAGCCGCGGCTGGCGGATCGGCTGGTGCGGATTGCGGGTGATGCCGCTGCCGCGACCACGGTGATGGTGCTGTCCGATTACGGCAAGGGCGTGCTGGCGGGCGATACAGCGGCGCGCTTGATCCAGGCGGCGCGCGCGGCGGGCCGACGCGTCGTGGTGGACCCGAAGGGGCGCGATTACGGCCGCTATGCCGGGGCTGATCTGGTAACGCCAAACCGCGCCGAATTGGCCGAAGCCACCGGCATGGCGGTGGATACGGAAGAAAACATCATTGCTGCGTTGCGCGCGCTGCGCGATGCGCATGGCTTTGGCGCCGTGCTGGTGACGCGCAGTGAAGACGGCATGACCCTGCTGGATGCCGATAAGCTGCATCATTTCCCGGCGGAAGCCGCCGAGGTGCAGGATGTCTCCGGCGCGGGGGATACGGTTGTTGCGACCATTGCCGCCGGGCTTGGCGCGAAATTGCCGCTGCCAGTAGCGGTACGGCTGGCCAATATCGCCGCCGGTATTGCGGTGGCTAAGGTTGGCACGGCGGTGACGCGGGAAGAGGAAATTCTGGAAGCGCTCGGCCCCGAACGTGGTGCGCTCCGCAAGGTGATGTCGCGTTCCGCTGCCTTGGAGCAGGTAGAACGCTGGCGCCGGCGAGGCTGGCGCGTGGGCTTCACCAATGGCTGCTTTGATCTTTTGCACCCCGGTCACGTGCATTTGTTGGAACAGTCGCGGTCCTGGTGTGACCGGCTGGTGGTGGGGCTGAACAGTGATGATAGCGTCAAGCGCCTGAAAGGCCCGGCGCGCCCCATTCAGAATGAGGCCGCGCGGGCGGCGGTGTTGGCATCACTCGCCACTGTGGACTGCGTCACGGTGTTTGATGAGGAAACGCCGCTGGAATTGATCCGGCTGTTTCAGCCCGAAGTGCTGGTCAAGGGCGCGGATTACACGGTGGAAACCGTGGTGGGCGCCGATATTGTGCAGGGCTATGGCGGGCAGGTGCGCTTGGCCGAATTGCTGCCGGGCAATAGCACCACGGCCACCGTGGCGCGGATGAAGGGCTGAAAAAGCCTATTCCAGCTTGAGCGCGGCATTCACTTCGCGCGCTGAATCCGGGTCTTGCAGCGCGGCCAGGCGCCCTGCCGCCAGCACGGCGAAGCGGTGCAGCAAAGCGCGGCGGCGCGGGGGTGAAAGGCGCATCATCGGCGCTTCACGGATAACAGCC
>CAIMVB010000504.1 GCA_903844785.1 uncultured Rhodospirillales bacterium
GGTTGCTGACATGCGCGCCACGGTGCAGCGCCTGACGGGCGATGCCGCCGCGCCGGACCGCGCCTTCGCTGCCACGATTCGTACAGGCGCTTTTGATCCCGGCACCACGCACCATGCGGAAGCGGCGGCGCTGCTTCGCCAGGCCGCGCGGCTGCGTTCCGCCATCAGCGCGCCTCGGGTTTTGGGAAAGGGCTGACCCATGCAGGATGATTTGCCGAAAACCGCCGCCAATCATGTGGCCCTATCGCCGGTATCCTTCCTGCCGCGTGCGGCGCATGTCTGGGGCAAGCGCATCGCCATTATTCATGGCGCGCGGCGCATCACTTACGCACAGTTTCTAGACCGCAGCAGGCGCTTGGCTTCGGCGTTGCGTCAGGCCGGCATAGCGCCGGGCGATGTGGTGGCGGCACTTTTGCCGAATATTCCAGAAATGCTGGAAGCGCATAACGCCGTACCCATGGCGCATGCAGTGCTTTGCCCGATCAATACGCGGTTGGATGCGCCGACGGTGCGCTTCATTCTGGGTCATTCGGGCGCGAAAATCCTGTTGCTCGACCGTGAATTCGCCGCGTTGGTGAATACCGCGCTGGAAGGCGCGGAGAACCCGCCGCGCGTGATCATTATTGACGATCCGGAAGGCCCTGGCGGTGCCGAAATTGACGCGACGGCGTATGAGGATTTCATCGCTGGCGGTGATCCTGGCTTTCCAGTCGCGCCCCCCGCTGATGAATGGGCGGCGATTTCGCTTTCCTATACGTCCGGCACCACGGGCGATCCCAAGGGTGTGGTGGTGCATCATCGCGGTGCTTACCTCAATGCCTGCGGCAATGCGCTTTCCTTCGGGCTGAATGCGCAAAGCGTCTATCTTTGGACGCTGCCGATGTTTCATTGCAATGGCTGGACCTATACCTGGGCGGTCACGCTGCAAGGCGGCACGCATGTGTGCCTCAGGCGCGTGGAACCGGCGCGGATTTTCGCGCTGATTGCTGAACATGGTGTCACGCATCTCTGCGCCGCGCCGGTGGTGCTGACCATGCTGATCCATGCACCGGAAGACCAGCGCCGGCGCTTTGCGCATCGCGTGGGGATTGCCACGGGCGGCGCGGCGCCGCCTTCACCGGTGATCGCGGCGATGGAAAACCTCGGCTTCGATGTCACGCATCTTTATGGGCTGACGGAATGCTATGGCCCATCGCTGCTTTGCGCCTGGCAGCCGGGTTTGCATGACCTGCCGCTGCCCGAAAAGGCCGCCTTCATGGCGCGGCAAGGCGTGGCGCTGCCCACACTGGAAGAAGCGACGGTGATTGATACCGCAAGCGGTGCGCGGGTACCGCCTGATGGTGCCACGATTGGCGAAATTGCTATTCGCGGCAATACGGTGATGAAGGGCTATTTGCGTAATCCCAAGGCTAATGAAGCGGTGTTTGTGGATGGCTGGTTCCGCACCGGTGATTTGGGCGTGCTGCATCCCGATGGCTATATCGAGGTAAAGGACCGCGCCAAGGATATCGTGATCTCAGGCGGTGAGAATATCAGCAGCCTTGAAGTCGAAGAAACGCTCTAACGCCATCCGGATGTGATGGAAGCAGCCGTGGTGGCACACCCAGATGAAAAATGGGGCGAAGTGCCGCATGCTTTCATCACGCTGAAGCCGGGTGCTGCGGAAA
>CAIMVB010000505.1 GCA_903844785.1 uncultured Rhodospirillales bacterium
ACAGCCAGGGTGGTTTCCGGGGGCAGCGCCCCCGGTGCAACCTCAGCCGGCCGCTTCTTCCGCTGCCATTTCGGCGGCGAGTTCCGCTTCCAGGCTTTCGGCTTCCGCCGCTTGGCCCACGGCTTCGCCACGCGCCTGCTTTTCCGCTTCTTCGCGGCTGCGCGCCACATTCACCGTGACGGGGATCTGCACTTCCGGGTGCAATTCCACCTGGACCGAGCTGACGCCAATGGCCTTGATGGGCTCACCCAGCAGCACCTGCTCACGCGCAACGGTCAGGCCCGCTTCGGTGCAAGCCACCGCGATGTCGCGCGAAACAACGGAACCATAAAGGCTGCCGCTTTCACCCGCCTGGCGGATGATGATCACGGAAAGCCCGGCCACGCGTTCGGCCACACGTTCGGCTTCCCCACGGCGCTTGATGTTGTCCGCTTCAAGCTGGACGCGTTCGCGTTCGAAGCGCTCAAGATTTGCCTTGCTGGCGCGGATCGCTTTGCCGGTGGGCAGCAGGTAATTCCGCGCATAGCCAGGGCGCACCTTCACGCGTTCACCCATTTGGCCAAGCTTATCGACGCGCTGCATCAGGATCAGGTCAATCATGTCTTGCCTCCGGGCGGCTCATGGCGCCGCCCCCATTGTTCGAAAAAGCCGAAAGCCGTTACCGCGATGGCGGCCGGCACGCTCAAAATCACAAGCCCGGCGTAGAACACGCCAAGCATGAAGGGCCGGGCGGTGCGGCCGGCAGAACGCCGATGCACCGCGGCAAGCCCCAGCAGGAAAAAGGGCAGCAACAGCACCAGGAAAAGCGCGAAGGGCAGGCTGCTATCGCCGCCCATACCGCTCAACCAAACCAGCGCCGCCCCAGCGGGCAGAAAGCCATACCAAATGGGCAGGCGCGTTTCGCACCAGCGCGGCGTTGCGGCCAAAGCCATGCCACGACGCGTGAGGGTGGTTTGCGCGCCAATGCCGCAGATGATCAGCGCCGCCACCATCCAGCCCGCCATGGCGGGGGCCATGATGCGGGCCAATTGCTCCACCGGCATACCGGCATCGGCAATGCCCATGCGCGTCAGGCCCTGCTTGACGGAACCAATCAAGGCGCCATCAAAGCCACCTGGCGTATCGGCTAGCAGCACCGCCACCAGCAGGATCACCAGCGCGGGCCAAATGCCAGTCAGCGCCATGGGCACCGAAGCATCCAGCCGGCCAGCACGCAGCCCCGTTGCCACCATCAGTAGCGCAGGCAGCGCAAAGCCCAGCAGATAGATCAGCGCCGGCCATTCGCTTGCCAGCACCAGCACCATCACCGTGCCAACACACAGCGCGCCAAAGGCGGAACCGCTGCCAAAGCCAAGCCCAGCGGCGAAAATCGGCAAGGATGTCAGCCAGAAAGCGGCAAAGCCCAGCGGCAACCCACGCATGGCCCAAAGCGCCGCGATGGCGGAAACAATCCCACCAATCGCCGCCGCGAGCCAACGCGGATCATCCAACAGGCCACGCCTGATTTCCATGGTTTGTCCCATGCCCTTTCGCCGAGGCGCGTTGCCTAGTCCGCGATCACGTAAGGCAGCAGCGCCAGAAAGCGCGCGCGCTTGATGGCAACCGCCAATTCGCGCTGCTTCTTGGCGGAGACCGCCGTAATGCGCGCCGGCACGATCTTGCCGCGTTCCGACAGGAAGCGGGAGAGCAAGCGCACATCCTTGTAATCAATTTTCGGCGCGCCATTCCCGCTGAACGGGCAGGATTTGCGGCGACGATAGAAAGGCCGGCGGGCGCCCACAGCGGGGCGGCGGGCGGCGGGAATCAGATCAGCGTTATCAGACATGGCTTATTCCTCACCACCCATGGACATATCCACTTCGTCGCGGCCGCGGGCGCGGAATTCCTCGCGGTCGTCACCGCGGCCACCACGGCCGGAACCAAAGCGACCAGCCGGGCGCGGGCCACGGAAGGATTTTTCACGGTCACGGTCTTCACCACCGCGCTTGGACATGACAGCGGAAGGCCCTTCTTCAATGGCTTCCACGCGCACGGTCAGAAGGCGCAGCACGTCTTCATTCAGGCCAAGCTGGCGTTCAGCTTCATTGAGCGCGGCCGGCGGCGTATCAAGCCCAAGAAGCATGTAATGCCCCTTGCGGTTCTTCTTGATGCGGTAAGCAAGGCTGCGAAGGCCCCAATATTCCCGCTTGCGGACTTCACCACCGCCTTCGGCCAGGGTCGTTGCGACCTGGTCGGCAATGGCTTCAACCTGCTGTTGCGTGATATCATTGCGTGCGATGAACACGCATTCGTAAAGTGGCATGTGATCTCCCTATGGATGGCTCAGCCCGGGCCCCGGGATGGGGCGCGCAAAAGGGCATAGCCGGGCACGTGCCTCGCACCCGGCAGGGGAGCGGGCGTAAAGCACGAAGCAGGGCCGGGGATCAAGCCCTGTCTGTCATATAGTCGCGCTTTATGCTTAGGATCACGCCGAAAAGACAGGGAGCTTCCGGATGAATCGTCGCAGCTTGATGCTGGGCCTGCCCTTGGCCTTGGCCGCTGGCGCCGCCCGCGCGCAGGGCGCCTGGGCGCCAAGCCGGCCCGTGGTGTTGGTGGTGCCCTTTGCCCCGGGTGGGCCGAATGATCTGGTGGCGCGCCTGGTGGCCCCCGCCATGCAGGCCGCGCTCGGCCAAAATGTGGTGGTGGAAAACCGCCCCGGCGCCACGGGGGCCATCGCGGCCCGCCATGTCGCGGCGCAAGCCGCCGATGGCCATACGCTGATTGTGGCAGCCAGCGGCACCATGACCATCAACCCCGCCGTCATGACCCGCCCCGGCTATGATCCCGAGAAGGATTTTGCCCCGGTCAGCCTGGCGATGTCGGTCCCCAATATGCTGGTCGTGCATAAGGACGTGCCCGCCACCAATGTGGCCGAATTGGTGGCTTGGCTGAAGCGCGAAGCGGGCCGGGCTTCCTATTGCTCGGGCGGTGTTGGTTCCACTGAACAATTGGGCATGGAGCTTTTCCTGAAGCGCACGGGGACCGAGGCAACGCATGTGCCCTTCCCCGGCGGCGCCCCGGCGGTGACGGCCATGATCCAGGGCCAGGTCCAGGCCAGCATCCTGAATGCGGCAACGGTGCGCCCGCATGTGGCCTCAGGCGCGCTGCGCGCCATTGCCATTACCGGCACCAAGCGCTTTTCCGGCCTGCCGGATGTGCCCACCATGCCGGAAGCGGGCCTGCCCGATGTGCTTTCCGCTTCCTGGTCCGCCTTTCTGGCGCCGGCGGGCACCCCCGCCCCCACCATCGCCCGCCTGCATGAGGTGATTGTGGCCGCGCTGCGCGCCCCGGAAACCACGGCGCGGCTGACCGCGGCGGGCTTTACCATTGATGCTTCCTCACCCCAGGAATTGGGGGCCACCATCTCGGCGGAACTCGCCCGCTGGAAGCAGGTGGTGAAGGACGCAAATATCCAGATGAACTGACGCGGTTGACAAGCCGGGGCCGCGCGGCCATTCGCGCGGCCAGACCTTCAACCATCACGGAATTCTGATCATGGCGCTTGCCTTCGTCTTTCCCGGCCAGGGGAGCCAGGCTGTCGGCATGGGCCGCGACCTGGCCGATGCCTTTCCCGCTGCCCGCCACGTCTTTCAGGAAGTGGATGACGCGCTGGGCCAGAAGCTCAGCAAGCTCATATGGGAAGGCCCGCAGGAAGAATTGACGCTGACGGCCAATGCCCAGCCGGCGCTGATGGCGCATTCTCTGGCCGTGGTGCGCGCCTTGGAAGCCGAAGGTGGCTTCACGCTTGGCGGGCGCGTGGCGCTAGTGGCTGGGCATTCGCTTGGCGAATATAGCGCGCTGACCGCCGCCGGCGCTTTCGATATCGCCACCGCCGCGAAGCTTTTGCGCCTGCGTGGCGAGGCCATGCAAAAGGCCACACCCCCCGGCACTGGCGCCATGGCGGCGCTTTTGGGCGCGGAGATTGATCTGGCGCAGGAAATCTGCGCCGCTGCCGCGACCAATCCTGAAACCGGCAAAAAGGAAGTGGTGGAAGCCGCCAATGACAATGGCGGCGGCCAGGTGGTGATTTCCGGCGCCAAGGCCGCTGTTGAGCGTGCCATTGAAATCGCCAAGGAAAAGGGCGTGAAGCGCGCCATGCTGCTGCCGGTATCCGCCCCCTTCCATTGCGCGCTGATGGCCCCCGCTGCGGATGCCATGGCGGAGGCACTTGCCCAGGCCACCATGCAGGCGCCTGGCGTTCCGGTGGTAGCCAATGTCACCGCCGCGAAAGCGACCGACCCCGCCGAAATCCGCGATTTGCTGGTGCGCCAAGTGACCGGCACGGTGCGCTGGCGCGAATGCGTCGCCGCCATGGCCGCCATGGGCTGCGATAAGTTTGTCGAGGTCGGCGCGGGCAAGGTGCTGACCGGCCTCATGAAGCGCAATGCGCCGGAAGCCACCGCGCTTGCCATCGGCAATCCGGCCGAGCTGGAAGCCTTTCTGAAAACGCTCTGATCATGGCCGAGATCACGCTCTCGGAAATTGAGAATGATCCCGCCGCGAAGGTCGCCTTGGATGGGCTTTCGGCCCTGAATGCGCCCTTCATCGGTCAACATGGGTACAAGCCGTTATCACTTGTGGTGCGGCGCGGGGCCGAAGACGCGCCGGTGGGTGGTGCTTTCGGTTGGTGCTTCGGGGCGTGGTATTATTTGCACTTCCTGTTTTTGCCCGAAGATATGCGCGGCTCCGGCCTGGGGTCAGATCTGCTGACAC
>CAIMVB010000506.1 GCA_903844785.1 uncultured Rhodospirillales bacterium
CCAAGGGTTTGATTGCCGCCCTGGCCCTGCGCGCCACCCTGAATATACGTGTAAGGCGCACCAAAAGCGCGCAGCGTTGCCAATTGCTTCTGGAACAATACCGGGTCGTTGGATTGCGTGGCCAAGGCGCAAGGCACGTAATTGAGCGATGATCCACCCGAGTGCAGATCCATGACAAAATCCGCGAGCGGGATCAATTCGCTATCAATGTAATAGGCAATTTGCCGCGTAACGGTTCCATCCGGATCACCCGGAAAAATCCGGTTCATATTGAGATCATCAATGGGCGAAACCCGCCGCCCCGCCAGCGCCGCCGGGTAATTGGCCATGGTCATGATGATCACGCGCCCCTTGATGCGCGCGGGATCTAGCGATTTCGCCAAATTCGTCAGCGCCACCTGACCTTCATATTCATCACCATGATTGCCAGAGGTGAAAAGCGCCGTCGGGCCTTCGCCATTCTTCACCACCACAATCGGAATGGGCAGGAATCCATAGGCGCTGTCATGGGTTGAATGGAACAGGCGGATGAAGCCTGTCTGCTTGCCGTCCTTGTTGAAATCAACTTCGGAAACAAGGCGTGATTTGCGTGGCGTATCAGCCATGGCGTTTTCCCCAATTCAGGCTTTGGCTTCGGTCATCAAATGGCAGGCCACTTGATGCCCTGGTTGCGTTTCAATCAGCGATGGCGCTGCCTCTCGGCAAATGGGCATCACATGCGGGCAGCGTGTGTGAAAGCGACAGCCGGAAGGTGGATTGAGTGCGCTTGGAATATCGCCCGCGATATGTTCCCGCTTGCCACGGGAACGCTGGGAAGGGTGGGGCGCCGGCACGGCGGCGATCAGTGCGCGGGTATAGGGATGCTGGGGGTTCGCGTAAATTGTGCGCTTTTCAGCGACTTCCACAATTTTGCCGAGATACATGACGGCAACACGATCAGAGATATGCCGCACCACAGACAGATCATGCGCAATAAACAGATAAGTCAGCCCCATATCGCGCTGCAAATCCTGCAGCAGATTGACAATCTGCGCCTGGACCGAGACATCAAGGGCCGAGACAGCTTCATCACACACGACAAAGCGTGGCTTCAAGATGAGCGCGCGCGCAATGCCGATACGCTGACGCTGGCCGCCGGAAAATTCATGCGGGTAGCGATCCAGCGCGCGGCGGGGCAGGCCCACCTTTTCCAGCATTTCGATGACCTGTTGGCGCGTTTCAGTGCCGGATTTGGCGCCATGGATCACCAAGGGTTCGGCGATGATATCCTCAACCGTCATGCGCGGATTAAGCGCGCCATAGGGGTCTTGGAAAATAATCTGCATTGAGCGGCGAAATTCACGCATCGCCGCACGGCCAAGCCCCGTGATTTCCTGGCCTTGAAAGCGAATGCTGCCAGCGCTTGGGTCAAGCAGGCGGATCAGCAAACGCCCAAGCGTGGATTTGCCACAGCCAGATTCACCCACAAGCCCAAGGGTTTCGCCTGCCATGATGGAGAGTGCGACATCATCCACCGCGCGCAGCTTGCTGGTTTTGCCGCGGAGAAAAATACCGCCCCCCCCCACATCGAAATGCTTGGCGAGATGCTCGGCGCTGATCAGGGGCTCGGTCATGGCGCGGCCAATTCCTTGGCGCGCAGGCAGGCGGCCCAATGATCAGCTTCTTCCAGGATCAAGGGCGGTAGGGCTTCACTGCAACTTGGCTGCGCGTAGCGGCAGCGCACGCTGTATCGGCAGCCTGGCGGGCGGCGTGCGGGGTCAGGCAAGGTGCCGGGAATGGCAATCAGCCTAGCGCGGTCTTCCGTGATGGATGGCACGCATTCCAGCAAGCCGCGCGTATAGGGATGCACGGGATGATCAAAAACCCGCGCCACCGGCGCTTCTTCAATCACCCGCCCGGCATACATCACCAGCACGCGATCTGCCGTTTCGGCAATCACGCCCATATTATGGGTGATGATCATGATCGCCATACGGAATTCATCGCGCAAATCCATCAGCAGATCGAGGATTTGCGCCTGAATCGTCACATCCAGCGCCGTGGTTGGTTCATCGGCGATCAGCAGTTTCGGGTTGCAGGCGAGCGCAATGGCGATCATCACGCGCTGGCGCTGCCCGCCTGACATTTGGTGCGGGTAGTCATCCAGCCGTCGCGCTGCCGATGGGATGCCAACCTTATCGAGCATATCAATCGCGCGTTTGCGAAGCGCGGCTGCAGGCAGGTTTTCATGCGCGCGGATTGTTTCCATGATCTGATCGCCAATGGAAAATACTGGGTTCAGCGATGTCATGGGTTCCTGGAAAATCATCGCGATCCCAGGGCCACGAATGCGTTGCATCTCACGCGCGCTGAGTTTTGTCAGATCCTGGCCTTGGAACATCACCTTGCCGGCGGCAATACGCGCCGGCGGCCTTGGCAGCAGCCCCATAATAGTAAGCGCGGTGACACTTTTGCCACTGCCGCTTTCACCGACAATACCGAGGATCTCACCTTCCTTGAGTGAGAAGGACACCTCCTCAATCGCGGTGATTTCGCCGCGCCCGGTCATGAAGGCCGTGGTTAGCCCCTGAACATCAAGTAAAGTCACTGTTGGATCCTGAGCCGGGGGTCGAGAACATCGCGCAGCCCATCACCGAGGAAATTGAGCCCCATGACGGTGATCATCAGCGCAATGCCAGGGATGGTAATGATCCAAGGCGCTTCGCGCATGAAATCGCGGCCTTCGGCCATGATATTGCCCCAGGTTGGGGTGGGCGGCACGGCGCCAACGCCAAGGAAGGAAAGCGTCGCTTCCGAAAGCACAGCGAAGGCAAAAAGAAAGGAAAGCTGCACAATCACTGGCGCCATGGCATTGGGCAGAATATGGCGTGTCAGGATACGCCAATGGCCGGCACCCGCCGCCACCGCCGCCTGCACGAATTCCATCTCGCGCAGGACAATGACCGAAGACCGCACAATCCGTGCCGTGCGCGGAATATAGACAATGCCCAGCGCCAGAATGACATTGAAGGTAGAAGGTCCGAGTACGGAAGTAACCGCAATGGCCAGCAGAATGGCGGGGAAGGCCATCAGCGCGTCATTGATGCGCATCAGCAGGTTATCAATGCGGCGGAAATAGCCGGCAGCGGCGCCGATCAAAATGCCGAACACTGCATTGAGCGCCACCACGGAAGCGCCAATCAGCATGGAAAGCTGCGCGCCCCACACAACGCGGGACCAAAGACTGCGCCCGAAACTATCCGTGCCAAAAATCCAGCCCTCACCAGGGGGCTTGAACTTGTTGCGCATGGAAAGGCGGTTGGGATCCGTATCGGTAATCCAAGGCGCCAGAATGGCGATACCGGCAATGATCAGGAATAGCACCAGCCCAGTCATAAACAGCCGATGGCGGAGCAGGCGCTTGATGGTGGCGCGCGCCGGGTGTTCGCGCTTCAGTGCAATACCTTCGGCATCTATCGCGGCGGCGGCATCACTCATAGCGGACCCGCGGATCAATCAGGGCATAGAGGATATCCACCAGAATATTCACCACCACCAGAAAAGTTGTCACCAGCAATAGCCCGCCTTGCACCATGGGGTAATCGCGGCTGAGCACGGCTTGCGTCAGCAATTGGCCCATGCCGGGCAGGGAAAACAGCGCCTCTGTCACCACCGCGCCTGATAGCAATAGTGAGATGATAATACCCACCACCGTGACAATCGGGATCAGTGCATTGGCTAGAGCGTGCTTGAAAATCACCTGCCGTTCCGGCAGCCCCTTGGCGCGGGCTGTTCGGACATAATCCTGGCGCAACACCTCCAGCATGCCGGAACGCGTGATGCGCGCCAGCAGCCCCGCTTGCAGCAAGGCCAGCGATATGGCCGGCATGGTGGTGCTGCGCAGCCAGCCGATCGGATCTTGCGCAAAGGGCACATAGCCGCCGCTTGGCAACCAGCCGAGTTGCACGGCGAAGAAGACGATCATCAAAAGGCCTAGAAAGAAATTCGGGATGGAAATGCCGAGCATGGCAATCATCATCGCGAATTGATCAATCCAGGTATTTTGCCGCAAGGCGGCTATGATGCCGCTAAGAACGCCGATCAGCAGCGTCAGTACCAGGGCGTAAAGCGAAAGCCCAATCGTCACCGGCAGGCGTTCCATGGTGGCGGCCAGCACGCCCTTGCCCAGCAGCAGGGATTTGCCGAAATCGCCCTGCAGCAGCCCTTGATAGTAATGCAGTAGTTGCAGGACCAGTGGTTCATCCAGGCCCAAATCACGGCGCAGCTGCTCGATCTGCGCCGGCGTGGCGGAGGTTCCGGCAATCGCTGCCGCTGGGTCACCAGGGATCAGCCGCATCAGTCCAAAGCTGATGAGGCTGACAATGAATAATACCGGAATAGCGCTGAGCAGCCGGCGGAGCGCGACAAAAATCAAGGTAGATCGCGCTCCCTAAACATAAACCTCAACGCTCAATCCACACATTGGAAAAGCGCGGAATGCGGAAGGGGGTGAAGCCCTTCACATTGGCGCGGGACGCCTGGACCTTGGTGAGCGACCCGAAAGGATATGCATAGGCACGTTCCAGCACCAGGCGCTGCATACGTGCAAAGGCCGCCTGACGCGCCGCAGGGTCGCGCAGATTATTCATGTCATTCCAGGCAGCCAGCACTTCCGGATCATCCTTATCATCCTTCGGGCGATAATTTGCCCCTGGGGAAACCAAGAATTGCATGGTAGCGAGGGCACCAAGCGCAGGCTGCGTGCCCCAGCCCGAATGGAAGAAATGCCATTCGTTCGAATTTACCTTTTGCGACATTTGTACCGAAGTCGGCCAATCCACCACACGGAGTGAGGCATTGATGCCAATTGCCTTCAATTGCTGTTCCATGACCAGCGCCGAATTATACATCGGCGGATAGTCGCGATTGGTCAGGATCACAATCGGTTCGTTGCGGTAGCCGGATTCACGCAGCAGGGCGCGGGCGCGCTGCTGATTGTTGATGTTGTAGGTTTCCTTACCGGCATCCGTGTAGCTGGGCTGGTTCGGATATTGAAAACCGACATTCAACCGGTAATTATTGTCAGTTGCTGCATCCATGATGTCTTCCACATTTAGCGCAGCTTGCACCGCACGGCGGAAGGCCAGATTGTCGGTGGGAGCGAGCGCTGTATTCGGCAGCGCAATCTGGATCCACCAATTCTGCAATGGTAGAATGGTGAGGGCGTTATTGCGGCGTAGCCCTTCCAGCGAGCGCGTTGGCACATCCTCCACCACATGCAGCGCGCCGGTTTCCAACCCTGCCACGCGGGCGGAAGCCTCCGTCACGATACGGAAAGTCACAGTATCAAGGCAGGCGACACGATAGCCACCAAAGCCCGTACGCTGTTCATAAGCGGTGTTGGGCTTATAGCCATCAAAGCGGCCGAGCTTCGCATGGCTGCCGGGCACGAATTCCAGCAGGCGGAAGGGGCCGGTGCCCACTGGGCGAAGCTGCTGGCGTTCATCATCCTTATGTTCGGCGGGGATGATGACAATGGGGACCGAGAAGGAAGACAACGCCTCAACAAAGGTGGGCTGCACCTGCTTCATGCGAATGATGAAGGTCTGCGGATCGGGCGTTTCCCAGCGAGCGACATTATCGAGCGTGCTGCGCTGCAGGCCAATCCGATTGTAGCGATCGAAAGAAGCCGCGACATCGGCGGAAGTCAGCGCCTTGCCGTTGTGGAAAGTAATCCCCTGGCGCAGCTTGAAAGTATAGCTCATGCCATCCGGGGATTCCTGCATGGATTCGGCCAATTCCGGGATGGGCTTGTTGTTCTCATCGCGCGTAATCAGCGTCTCATAGATATTCATCGCGATATTGCGCGTTGAAATCGTGCTGGACGTCATCTGATCCAGCGAATTGACATTGGCTTCCTGGCCAAACACCAGATCGCCGCCGCGCGTGGGGCAGGTGAAAGGGGCGGCCATCAGCGGTGCGGCCGACAAGGCCATGGCGGCAGCAACAAGGCCCGTGCTCAAACTCAGGCGTTTCATCCATGCTCTCCCGTTATTTGTGGTGACTAAGCTTCATGCGCGCGCCCGGCGGCGTCAACCATTATCCGGCAACCCGGCGAAGCGGCGCACAACATTTTCTGTGAGCCGGCTGATCGGCCCTTCAAAGCCCTGGCGCCAGAGGCTGCCGCAATAGGTAATGGAACCAACGGCGAACACGGCACCCCCGCCTGCTGTGTCGAAGTAAATGATTTCACCGCGCTTCAGCGCCTGGGCCTTTTCGCCATTCACGGTATTGACGTGAGAGAGCAATTCCTCCGGCACCGCCACAAAGGAAGCGGGCGGGTCTTCCGATACGGCGAGGATGGCCGTGCCATCCGGCGTGCCAAGGGCCGGGTCCGCGCGGTCCAATTCAAAGCCTGCCGCGCCGCCGCCGGAAAGCCCGTAATCGCCGATGGTCTCGCCTTCCACGCCTTCGAACATCCAGGCATGGCGTGGGTCGCGTGCCGGAGGCAGCAGGCGGTAATAGGTGCCTTCAAACAGCCCCTGGCCGGAAAAGCCCACACCGGCCAATTGCTGCGGTGGGCGCCGGTTGCGCCGCCAAAGCCCGCCATAGGCACCATCGGTTTGGTGGTAATATTCGCCAGGCTCTGCGGCCCAGGCGCGAATGCCTCCCTCTGCACGGCGCAATTCAAACGTACCGGGCAGATCGGCGGGCTGGGCGATGCGCCAGTAAAAGCCATTGCCGCCCAGATACATCATGCGCCCACCACTGCGCGTATAGGCGTAAAGTGCATCAAGTGTTTGCGGCGTGTGATATTCCGGGTGTGAGCCGGTCATCACCACCTTGTAATTGGCAAGCAGCGCGGCGCCTTCTTCGTGCAGATCATGGTCTGTGATGACATCGAATGGCAGCCCGCGCGCTTCCAACCAGGCCAGAATATGCGTATCGGCGGGGTAGTGCCGCAGCCCTGATCCCTTCGCGTCATTGAAGGTCAGAAACCCTGGCCGCATCGTCAGAATGGGGCGCAGCCGGGATGAAAAGGCGCTGCCGCTATTATCCGGATGGCGGTTGTAGGTGGAGCGCCCATAGATCGGGAAATCATCCGGATTATGCGGATAAGCGCCCCATGCGGCGACGCGGGCGCGATAGGCGGCATCCGCATTGCCACGCGAATGATTGGCATAGGCCTGATAGGTAAAGGTGGAAGCCAAAAAGGCGATGGGCGCGGTGCTAGTGCCGCGCGGGGGCAGCACATAGAAGGGGATATTATCCTCACCTTCGGCGCAACTGACATGCAGCGCATAAGCGCCGGAACGTAAATCCGCTGGCACGGTGAAACTGAAATCATCCGCCCAGCCGCAATCGCTCAAATCATCGGCGTGGAAATGGATGGCGCCATAATCGGCGGGCGCGTGGCGCCAGGCCATCTCAGCACCAGACCAACGGGCGCCCACCACTGCACGTGTTGGCACATTCACCAATTCTCCGTGGCAGGCTTGCGGGCCGATATCCTCCACGCGTTGGGTTGCAATGCCGCGCGCAAAATCCCAGGCGGCGATCAAGTCCGGTGAGGCTGCGGAAAGCGGCTGATCTGGGCGCGGCCATTCGGCGCGAAACCCGCCCAGGATGGCGGGTTCTTCGATCTTGCCAGTCAGATGCGCGGTGGGGGCGGTGGCTTCACGCGCTGCAATCATCACCACGCCTTCGCCCGCAGGCAAAACCAGCCCAGATGCCGAGATTTCCCGTATACTGGCCGGGCTGGCATCTTCAATACATTGCGCGCCGAGAAGAATGCGGCCTGTGGAGGGATCCGCACTCAACCAAAGCCGATGCCAGCGGCGCAAGGGCAGGGGCGCGCCAAGGCCAAGCTGCCTGTCGCCACCTTCCCAGGTGATATGTGCCATGGGGCCATGCGGGCCGACTGAAAGCGCGACGCGCTGCCCCGCCCTTTCTTCGCTGATCGCCACAGCCTCGCCCTTGGGCTGCGCCTGGAACCAGACCAAAGCGGTCCAGGTGATGGGCCCCGCCGCGCGCTTCGGCGCTTTGGGGATCAGAGCATAGGACCCAAGCCGGATGGGCTGGTGGCGGCCCTGAAATTCCGCATCGAACCGCGCCGAAAGCTCCTCAAACCGCAGGCCAGGCCCGGCTGGATTCGGGTCGCCTGAGATCACCCGGCGAAGCCTTGCGCGGTAGCGCCCCCCCTGGGGCACGCTGATCTTTACGGCCAGGCTTTCGCCCGGGCGCGCGGAAAAACGGTCCAGATAGCCGGTGATGGGCAATTCGGCGGGCTTGGCTTCGGCCATGGGGGGGTCCTCTCTCTGTCGAGAATGGTCTGCGCCCTGCCTAACGCCGTCAACACCGCCCCCCGTGGTCAGGCGCGCCTGATCTGTGCAAGGCTTGATCAAGAGATTGGTCCAGGGAGGTCCACATGGCCGCGATCATCGAAAAACTGAGCGATAGCCGGGCCGAGGCGCGCGAATGGGAATTGCGCTGCGACATGGCCGCCGTGTTCCGCATTGGCGCAAGACTCGGCTGGAATGAGCATATCGGCAACCATAACAGCCTGATGTTGCCTGATGAGGCTGAGCCGCGCTTCCTGATCAATCCGCGAGGTTATTTGTTCCAGGAATTGAAGGCATCCGATCTGATTGTCTGCGACCTGGAAGGGCGTGTGC
>CAIMVB010000507.1 GCA_903844785.1 uncultured Rhodospirillales bacterium
GGCTGCTGCGAAGAAGCCGGCTGCGAAGAAGGCTGCTGCCAAGAAGAAGCCTGCTGCGAAGAAGGCTGCTGCGAAGAAGCCTGCCGCGAAGAAGGTTGCTGCCAAGAAGCCGGCTGCGAAGAAGCCTGCTGCGAAGAAGCCTGCCGCGAAGAAGGCCGCTGCTAAGAAGCCGGCTGCCAAGCGCGCTGCGAAGAAGCCCGCCGCGAAGAAGGCCGCTGCGCCGCGTCGCCGCAAGGCCGCTGCCGCTGCTCCGGCGCCTGCCGAAACCTCGGCGAGCTGAGTAGCTTCCGGATCCCGGCACTGGGGCGTCGCATGCGAAAGCATGCGGCGCCCTAAGTGCTTTTGGGCCCTTTCATATGCCGACAATCCAAACACGATTGGTCTCTGCGCCGGATCACCATCTGATCCTGCCTCTACTTGCCGCCTATGGCGCGGAAATGACGCCGCATCTGGCCGGCACCGCGCCTGCCCAGGCGCCTGAGATGCTGAAGCTGATCGCCAATGATCCGCGCGCTGAAATCCTGGCGGCCTTCAGCGCCAATGAGGCGCTGGGCTTCGCACTGTTTTTTGACCTGCCGGAAATCGTCTTCGCCCGGCGCTGCGGCGCTTTGGATGATCTTTTCGTGCGCCCCGCTGCCCGTCGCCAGGGGGTGGCACAAGCACTTATTGAAGCGCTGGCAGAAATTGGCCGCGCCCGCGCTTGGTCCCATCTGCGCTGGATTGTGCCGGAGACGGATCAAGGCGCCATCGCGCTTTATGAGCGTATCGCTGTGCGCGCGCCGTGGCGTTCCTATGTTTTGCGGCTTGATCCGACAGGATCACTCTAAGCCGCCATACGACACTAACCCTCTAAGCCGCGACCCGCCCCGGCATACGGTGGCGGAAGGCCAGTGCTTCGGCGATATGCGCGCGGCGGATGGTGGCACAGCCAGCCAGATCGGCGATGCTGCGTGCCACACGAAGGCTTCTGACCTGGCCGCGAGAGGAAAGCCCCAACTTGGTCGCGGCCATTTCCAAAAGTGTCGCCGCTTCCGTCTCCAACCCTTGCTGCAACAGGGCGAGCGAGGCTTCCGCATTATTTGGCGGGCCATCCGCGCCATAACGCGCGCGTTGCGCGGTGCGCGCAGCTTGCACCCGGGCGGCGACCGCCGCGCTGGTTTCGCCCGCCGGCGCGCGGGCCAATTCGGTGGGCGCAATCGGCATGACTTCAATGGTGATATCCATCCGGTCCAGCAGCGGGCCGGAAAGCCGCATCTGATAATCCTCTCCACAGCGCGGCGCGCGGCCACATTCGCGCCCCGGTTGCCCCAGATAGCCGCAGCGGCAGGGGTTCATCGCTGCGATACACTGAAACCGCGCCGGATAGGTGACATGCGAATGCACGCGGCTGATGGTGGTGCGCCCGGTTTCCATGGGCTGACGCAAGGCTTCCAAAGCGGTGCGCGGAAATTCCGGCCATTCATCCAGGAACAACACGCCGCGATGCGCCAGGCTGATTTCACCCGGCTTGGCGCGGGAACCTCCGCCCACCAGTGCGGGCATGGAAGCGGAATGATGCGGCTCCCGAAACGGCGGGCGCGTCACCAGCCGCCCGCCTTGCAAAAGCCCCGCGATGGAATGCACCAGGCTGACTTCCAAAGCCTCGGACGGTGAAAGATCAGGCAGCAGCGCGGGCAGGCGCGCCGCCAGCATGGATTTGCCGCCGCCAGGTGGGCCGATCATCAGCAGGTTGTGGCCACCCGCTGCGGCGATTTCCATGGCGCGCTTCGCGGTTTCCTGCCCTTTCACATCGGAAAGGCAGGGGCCTGACAGCGGCGCTGCATCCAGCTTCGGCGCTTCCGGCGCGCGCAAGACCTGCACGCCTTTGAAGTGATTGAGCAGCGCGGGAAGATCGGGCGCGGCCAGCACTTCAATCTGCCCGGCCCAGGCCGCTTCGCCGCCCTGTGCGGCGGGGCAGATCAACCCCAATTCGCGCGCCGAGGCACCAAGGGCTGCCGGCAGCACGCCCGCCACCGGCATGATGGCGCCATCCAGCGATAATTCGCCAAGCGCGGCGAAGCCCGCCAGATCGTCACGCGGCAGCACATCCATGGCGGCCAGCACAGCGAGCGCGATCGGCAGATCGAAATGGCTGCCTTCCTTGGTGATATCGGCGGGGGCGAGGTTCACCAGCACCCGCTTCGGCGGTAGAGACAGCCCAAGGCCAAGCAAGGCCGCGCGCACCCTTTCCCGGCTTTCCGCGACTGCCTTATCCGGCAGGCCAACCACCAGGAAAGCGGGCAGGCCAGGGGCGATTTGCACCTGCACCTCCACAGCCTGGGCTTCGATCCCGGCAAAGGCGAAGGTGGCGATGCGCGCAATGGTCATGGCGCCATGACTGGCGCAATCCATGACGAAATGCAACTATAAGTTATGCCCCGGAGAAGTTTTGCACCCGCCGCATCAACCGCCGGAAATTGCCGGACCAGAGCAAATCAATCTCCCGCGCGCCATAGCCGCGGCGGTGCAGTTCGGCGGTCAGGTTCATCGTCTCCCCAGCATTCGCCCAGCCGGGAATGCCGCCGCCGCCATCGAAATCGGATGACAGGCCGACATGATCAAGCCCAATCCGCCGCACCGCGTAATCCACATGGTCCACCATATCGCTGACGGTGGCCGGTGATTTGCCACCCGGCGGTGCGGCGCGCAGAAATCCATCAAGCGCCGTGATCTGCACCAAGCCGCCCTTTGCCCGCAGCATATCCAACTGCTCATCATCCAGATTACGTGGATGATCGCATAGCGCGCGGCAGCAGGAATGGGTCGCGACAATCGGCGCGCGGGAAAGCTCGGCGGCCTGCATCATGGAAGATTTCGCGGCGTGGGAGACATCAATGATCAGCCCGATGCGGTTCATTTCTGCAATCGCCTGGCGTCCCAGATCGGAAAGCCCGCCATGTTCCGCCGTTCCATCGCCAAGCGCGGGTTTGGGCCGCGCGGCATCGGCCAGATCATTATGGCCATCATGCGTCAGCGTCAGATAAATCGCGCCGAGGTCTCGCCAGAGTTTCAGCCGCGCCAAATCGCGGCCCATGGCATTGCCGTTTTCAACCGCGCTCAGCACCGCCAGCGCGCCAGCTTCATGGGCTGCTTCCAATTCATCAGCGCTGGCGCAAAAGCGCCGCGCCACGCCATCGGCGCGCGTGCGGATGTGCCGCAGCATCGCCTCGGCCCGGTCAGCGGCGGCCTGATGCCCCGCCGCATCGCGTGGGCCTTGCGGCGTATAGGCGATGAAGACAACGGCCTTCAGGCCACCGCGCTGCATCTTTGGGAAATCAACGCAGCGATCAGTCTCAGTGGTGGCATCCGGCGGGTCGGGCCATCTGATATCGACATGGGTGTCAAGCGTCAGCGTCGCCGCGTGGATGGCCTCACTCATGCTGCGTCCCCCCAGGCTTTCAGGAAGCCTTCCAATAAATCGCCGATGATATCTACGTTGTAGCCGCCTTCCTGGGTGATGGCGGTGGGCAGCTTCAGGCCGCCGATCATAGCGCCGGCGCGGGCGAAGCCTTCAGCGGTGACTTTCAGCGCGGCAAGCGGTTCATGTTCGGAAGCGTCAAAGCCAAGCGGCAGCACCAGCGCTTCCGTCTTATGGTCGCGGATCGCGGCCATGGCGTAGCGGATTGCATCCAGCCAGCCCTCATCACCCGTGCCGAAGGCCAGCGGCATATTCATATTGCGCCCATCGCCCGCGCCCGCGCCGCGTTCGCGCGTGCGGCCGACGAACCAGGGGTAGTATTTGTCAGGGTCGGCATGGATGGAAATGGTCAGCACATCGCCGCGTTCCCAGAAAATACCCTGCGTGCCATTGCCGTGATGGCTATCAATATCCAGCACCGCGACGCGCTTGGCGCCTGCATCCACCAAAGCCTGCGCAGCAAGCGCCGCATTATTCACATAGCAATGCCCGCCAGCGCGCGCCGCATAGGCGTGATGCCCAGGCGGGCGACACAGAGCATAGGCGCTGCGCCCGGCAGCGGCTTCCTTCGCCGCAGCCAACGCGCAAGCCGCAGCACCTTGAATGGCCTGCCAGGTGCCGGGGCCAATCGGGCAGGCGGTATCGGCCATGAACCAGCCGGCGCGGGCGATAACGCCATCGCCGCACGCCGCCCCTTGCGCCAGCATCTCGGGCGAGGGGTGCATATTCGCCACTACCTCCGGCCCTGGATCGGCCAGCTTCGCCCAATCCAGCGCTGCTTCCGCAAGGAAAGCAAGATATTCTGCGCTATGGACTGATTGCAGCGCTGAAACCGGCACCGCTTCCGGCCTGGTGGGTGCCAGCCCAATGCGATGCAGCGCCGCTTCCAAAGCCGCCGCGCGGGCGGGGATTTCGAAATTCTGGCGCTGCCGGCCACGTTGCAGAAAGAAAGCCGGTTGATGCCCGGCATGATCCGGATGGGCGAAGGTTTTCATGGGCAAAGGCTAACCAGTTTTGCCCCCGCTGCGAAGGCACCGCGCTTGCTGCGCCTTGCCGGGATGGGTAGCGTCCCCGGTCTTAAAGCTAAGGACCCAGGCGATATGCAAGCTCTCGACCCCGGCGCGCGGCGCGCCATTCTGGAAGCGGTAGATGAGCTGCGCGCGGAGAGCGTTGCCATGCTCACGCGCCTGGTGCGTTGCCCTTCCACGCTTGGCAATGAGGCATCGGCTTTGAATGAAATGGCGCGGATTTATGAAGGGCTGGGCCTGGCGCCGCAGCGCATCCCAACCGTGCCGGCCGCGCTTGAAGGGCATCCCGGTTTTTCGCCGCCACTCATTTCTTATGAGGGGCGCGATAATGTTGTCGCGGTCTTCAACCCGCGTGAGAAAAAGGGCCGCAGCCTGACCCTGCAAGGCCATGTGGATGTGGTGCCGGAGGGGGCAGCGGATATGTGGGAAACGCCGCCCTATGAACCCGCGATCCGCGATGGCCGCATGTATGGCCGCGGCGCGGGGGATATGAAGGCCGGCATTATTTCTTACGTAACGGCCTTTCGCGCCTTAAACCGCGCCGGTTTGCAGCCCGCCGCCGAAGTGCAGATGCACTCAGTCATTGAAGAAGAATGCACCGGTAATGGTGCCCTGGCCGCAATGCTCGCCCTGCCGCGCACCGATGCCGTGATCATCCCGGAACCCGGCCCTGGCCTGCCCGCCATGTATAGCGCGGAAGTTGGCGTGATCTGGGCCTGGATCACCGTCTCCGGCCGCCCCGCCCATGTGCGCGATATGCAGGCCGGGGTGAATGCCATTGAAGCCGCCAGCACCATCACCGCCTATTTCAAGGAATACGAAGCCCAGATGAACCGGGCTGAGAATATCCATGCCTCCTTCCATGGCGTGAACCATCCGGTGAATGTGAATCTCGGCACGATTGAAGGCGGTGAATGGAATTCATCCGTGCCCACACGCGCGCGGATCGGTCTGCGGGTTGGCGTGATGATGGGCAATAGCGCCGCCGCCGTGAAAGCCGATATTGAACGGCTGGTGGCGAAGGCGGCTGGCGATGAAAAGCTGCGCGGTGCCAAGGTGAAGCTGGAATTCAAGGGCTTCATGGCGGAACCCTGCGTCTTTGATATGCAAGCGCCGATTGTGAAGCTGGCCAAGCGGCATTTTACCGATGTCTCTGGCGGCGCGCTTCGCGATTACCCCTCGGCGGGCCTTACGGATGGGCGGCATTTTGTGCTGCATCAGAACACGCCCGTTGCCTGCTTTGGCCCGGACGCGCAGGATATTCACGGCATTGATGAAAGTGTCGGCCTTGATTCCATGCATGACATTACCCGTACCATTGCGCTGACCATGGCCGAATGGTGCGGGGTGGAGAAAGCGTGATGAGCACAACAAACCTACCCCTTTCCGGCGCCCGGCTTTGGGATAGCCTGATGGAATTGGCGCAAATCGGCGGCACGCCCAAAGGCGGCTGCAATCGCCAGACCCTGACCGATCTTGATTCCGAAGGCCGCCATTTGCTGCGCCGTTGGGGGGAGGCGATTGGGTGTACGCTATCCGTTGATCGCCTCGGCAATATGGTGCTGCGCCGCGAAGGCCGAGACCCAAGCCGCAAGCCTGTCGCCATGGGCAGCCATTTGGATACGCAACCAACTGGCGGAAAGTTCGATGGCCCGCTTGGCGTGCTGGCCGGGCTGGAAGTGCTGCGTGCCCTGTATGAAGCGGGGATCGAGACCGAAGCGCCTTTGGTGCTGATCAATTGGACCAATGAGGAAGGTGCCCGCTTTTCGCCCCCCATGATGGGCAGCGGCGGCGCTATGGGAATTTTCCCTGAAGCTGATGTGCTCGCGCTCCGTGATAGTGACGGCAAGGCGTTTGGCGAAGAACTGAATCGCATCGGCTGGCGGGGGGATGCTGATCCTGCGGGCTTGGCTGATCTTGCCGCCTATTTCGAATTGCATATCGAACAAGGCGCGCTGCTGGAAAACGCTGGCAAGGATATTGGCGTGGTGACGCATGCCCTGGCGCAAGCCTGGTATGAGGTGACGATTGAAGGCGCTGAATCCCATGGCGGTTCCCCCATGGCCGGGCGGCACGATGCGATGATGGCCGCGGCACCGCTGATGGCAGCAATTGAAGAAATTGCGCTGAACGCCATTAGCCCTGCTGGGGAGCCTGGCCGCGCCACGGTTGGGCGCCTGACGGTCTATCCCGATAGCCGCAATATCGCGCCGTCGCGCATCTGGTTCAGTATTGATACGCGCCATGGCGACCCGGCGATGCTGGCGCGCATGGGTAGCGAAATTCGCGCCAAGGCGGCGGAACTATCTGCTGCGCGCGGTGTTGCCATCACCATCTCGGATTTCTGGCAATCGCCGCTGACGCCTTTTGATAACGCGCTGGTCGGGCGGGTGCGTGATGCGGCGTCTAGGCTTGGCCTGCCGCATATGGATATGCCAACCGGCATTGGGCATGACGCGGTTTATGTCGCGCGGCGCCTGCCGGCGGCGATGATTTTCTGCCCCTGCCATGGCGGCATCAGCCATAATGAAGCGGAAAGCATCACGCCCGCCTGGGCGGAAGCAGGTTTGCGCGTGCTGGCTGATGCGGTTTTGGCCACCGCTGGTATTGCAAAGGAAAAGTGACATGACACGCATCGCCATTGGCGGCTTTTTGCATGAAAGCCATTCCTTCGCGCCGCTGCCGACCGGCTGGCAGGAATTCGTCAAACCCGGCGGCTTCCCGCCGCTGCAACGCCCGGCTGGCTTGATTGAAGCCATGCGCCCAACCAGCGCGCCCATCGCCGGCGCGATCATGGTGGCGGAAGAAGCGGGCGTTGAATTGGCCCCCCTGGTTTGGTGCTTCGCCAATCCCGCCGGGCCAGTAACCGCCGAGGCATTTGAACGCATCGCGGCATTATTGGTCGCGAGCCTTTCCGATGCCATGGAAGCCGGCCCGATTGATGGCGTCTATCTTGATTTGCACGGCGCCATGGTGGCGGTAGGTTTTGATGATGCGGAAGCCGAAGTGCTGCGCCGCGTGCGCGCCGTAGTGGGCTCGGATTTGCCCATCGCCGTCAGCCTTGATCCGCATGCGAATAAAACCGCGGAAATGGTGGCGCTTTCCGATGTGCTGGTGCCGTTCCGCACCTATCCGCATGTGGATATGAAACCAGCGGGCGCGCAGGCCACGCGTTTGCTGCTGCGCATGATCGCGGAAGGTCGCAAGCCCGCCAAGCTGTTTCGCGATTTGGATTTCTGGACGCCCTTGCCCGGCCAATGCACCATGGTCGCCCCCATGGCTGATGTCATGGCCGAACGGGCAAAGCTAGGCGCGGCGCCAGGTGTTTGGGAATTGGGCTTCTGCTTCGGCTTTCCTTACGCGGATTTCCCTGGTTGCGGCATGGCGATTGCCGCTTATGCCGATACGGTTGATCAGGCCGGCGCGGCAGCGGAAGCGCTGGCCGCTTATATTGCCAGCAAGGAACCGGAATTCGCCCTGGGTGTGGCAACTGCCGCCGAAGGTGTCGCCCGCGCTATTGCTGGGCGTGGTGGCAAGGGACCGGTTGTTCTGGCCGATACGCAGGATAATCCGGGCGGTGGGGGGCATGGTGATACCACTGGCTTGCTCGCGGAATTGATCCGCCAGAACGCGCAGGGTGCGGTGCTGGCGCCGATGAATGATGCGGAAGCGGCCGCCGCCTGCCACGCGGCGGGCGAAGGTGCGCGTATTACGCTCGACCTTGGTGGCAAAAGTGATGGCGTGCCCTTGCGGGTGGAAGCGGTGGTGGAAAAGCTTTCTGATGGCCGCTTCACGCTGAGCGGACCGATGGGCAAGGGCAATCCCGCCGATCTTGGGCCTTCAGCCTTGATCCGTGTGGCGCCTGGCGTGCGCGTGGTGGTGGTCAGCCGCAAAATGCAGGGTCATGATCAGGAATTATTCCGCCAGGTGGGCGTGGAGCCGGCGGAACAGGCGATTATCGCGGTGAAATCCAGCGTGCATTTCCGCGCGCATTTCCAGCCGATTTCGTCCGAGGTGATTGTGGTGACCGCGCCCGGCCCGGTGGTGGCGGACCCCGCGACTCTGCCCTTCACCAATCTGCGCCCCGGCTTGCGGCTCCGCCCCGGCGATAACCGCGCCTGGGGGTGACTCAGGCGCTTTCCAGCAGCGCGCGCACCGCATCGGGCTTTGGCAAGGGCGCCACCGCGCCATAACCCGTGGTGGAAAGCGCGGCGGCGGCATTGGCGTAGCGCGCGGCCTGCAGCGGCGCATCGCCCGCGAGCAAGCGCGCAAGGAAATTGCCAGCGTAACAATCCCCCGCGCCAGTCGCATCCAACGCCTCCACCTTGTAAGCAGGGATGCGGCTGCGGCTTTCGCGCGTGGCAAGGATGGCGCCCTCAGCCCCGCATTTCAGCACCACCAGGGGTGCCAGGCGCAAATAGAAATCGCAGATATCATCAGGGTTTTGCAGACCAGTCAGCGCCACCGCATCGTCCAAGGATGGCAGCGCAATATCGGCCATGGCAATCGCGGCATGGATCACAGAAGCCGCCCGCGCCGCCGGCCAAAGCCTGAGGCGCAGATTGGTGTCATAGGAAATCTGCACACCTGCCGCGCGGGCAATCTCCATGGCGCGGAAGGCGGCATCACAAGCGCTAGTCGAAATCGCCTGGCTGATGCCGGACAGATGCAGGTATTTTGCGCGACGAATGGCCCCTTCAGGCACATCCGCCGGACCATAAAGTGATGCCGCGCTGCCGCTGCGATAGAAGCTGAAATGATGCCCACGCGCATCATGCGTGACGAAGTAAATCCCCGTCGGTGCGGCAGGGTTACGGATGACGTTGGATGTATCCACGCCTTCCCCAGCCCATAGCGTCATGAAACTTTCGCCCGGCCCATCCTCCCCAAGCGCGGTCAGCATCCCAACCGAAGCGCCCGCCCGCGCGGCGGCGATGGCGGCGTTGGAGGTATCGCCCCCATGGCCTTCCAGGTAAGTGCGCCTGCCATCCGCGCCCGGCTTCTGCGCGTTGAATTCCAGCATGGGTTCGCCGAGGCAAAGAATATCAACCATCCCCTATGCTTGTCCGATGCAGGAGAGGATTTCAAGCAAGCCGCAAGACGGACTATAGAACCCCCATGATCCGCCTGACCGAATTGCGCCTGCCGCTGAACCATCCGGAAGACGCTTTGCGTGCCGCCGTGCTGGGGCGGCTTGGCATTGGCGATGCGGCACTGCAGGCGATGCATGTCTTCCGCCGTGGCTATGATGCGCGCAAGCCTCAGGCGATCATGCTGGTCTATACGCTGGATTGCGAAGTTGCTGATGAGGCTGCGCTTTTGGCCCGCCATGCGGGGGATCAGCGGATCGGCCCCGCGCCGGATACCGGCTATCGCTTTGTGGCGCGCGCGCCGGAAGGTATTCGTCGCCCGGTAGTGGTCGGCACCGGACCCTGCGGCTTCATGGCGGCGCTATTGTTGGCGCAAATGGGCTTCCGCCCGTTGATCCTGGAACGCGGCAAGGTGGTGCGCGAACGCACCAAGGATACCTGGGGCCTTTGGCGGCGCGGGGTGCTGAACCCGGAGAGCAATGTGCAATATGGCGAAGGCGGCGCCGGCACTTTTTCCGATGGCAAGCTCTATAGCCAAATCCGCGACCCGCGCCATTACGGGCGCAAGGTGCTGGCGGAATTCGTGAAGGCCGGCGCGCCGGAGGAGATTCTCTATGTCTCCAAGCCGCATATCGGTACGTTTCGGCTGGTTTCCATGGTGGAACATATCCGCGCGGAGATCGAAGCCCTGGGTGGTGAATACCGCTTCGGCGCGCGGGTGGATGACCTGATCATCGAAGCAGGCACCGATGGCACGCGGCGCTTGCGCGGCCTGGTACTTCAGGATGGTGAGGTGATTGAGGCCGATCACGCCATCCTCGCCCTTGGTCATAGCGCGCGCGATAGCTTCGCCATGCTGCAAGCGCGCGGCATTGCCATGCAGGCCAAACCCTTTTCCATCGGCGTGCGGATTGAACACCCGCAAGGCATCATTGACCGCGCGCGGTTTGGCCCCAATGCTGGCAATCCGCTGCTAGGTGCCGCGGATTACAAGCTGGTGCATCACGCGAAAAATGGCCGCGCTGTCTATAGTTTTTGCATGTGCCCCGGCGGCACGGTGGTGGCCGCCACCAGTGAGGCCGGGCGCGTGGTGACCAATGGCATGAGCCAATATTCGCGTGCCGAACGCAATGCCAATGCCGGCATGGTGGTAGCGATCTCGCCCGATGATTATCCGGGCGATGTGCTTTCTGGCATTGACTATCAACGCCATTGGGAAAGCGCGGCCTTTGCCGCTGGCGGAGGCGATTACCGCGCGCCCGCGCAGCTGGTGAGCGATTTCCTGGCGGGCCGCCCCAGCACCGCGCTGGGCGATGTGCTGCCAAGCTATAAGCCGGGCGTGACGCCAACTGACCTCGCGCTCTGCCTGCCCGATTTCGCGGTGGAAGCGATGCGTGAAGCGCTGCTGGCTTTTGATCAGCAATTGTCCGGCTTTGCACGGCCAGATGCGGTGATGACCGGCGTTGAAACCCGCACCAGCAGCCCCATTCGCATCCCGCGCGGCTTTGATTTTCAAAGCATCAATACGCCAGGGCTTTTCCCGGCAGGTGAGGGCGCTGGCTATGCCGGCGGCATTCTGAGCGCCGGCGTGGATGGCATTCGTGTCGCTGAGGCTTTAGCGCTGACCCTGACCGGCCAGCCCATTCCGCGCGACATGAGCCGCGGCGCTGAAACCGGCATGACCTACGGCTGACTTGCGGAACCGCCCAAGCCTTGCAAGGCTTCCTGATCAAGAATGACCAGGAGGAAACATCATGCGCGTAGCAAACAAGGTGGCGTTGATTACGGGGGCGGCTTCCGGCATGGGCGCGGCCACCGCGCGGCTTATGGCGCGCGAAGGGGCCAAGGTGGTGGTGGCCGATATGATGGAAGCCGAAGGCCGCGCCGTGGTGGCTGACATCGTGAAGGCCGGCGGCAGCGCCAGCTATCTGAATTTGGATGTGGCCGATGAAGCGCAATGGGAAGCGGCGATTGCTGCCGTGCTTGCCGCGCATGGCCGGCTTGATGTGCTGGTGAATAACGCCGGCATTTCCGGCAGCAATACCAATAACCTGTATGATACCGCGCTGTGGGACCGGATCATGGCGGTGAATGCGCGCGGCGTTTTCCTTGGCGTGAAGCACGGCGTTGCCGCCATGCGGAAGTCAGGCGGTGGTTCCATCATCAACCTGTCCTCAATCTCTGGCGTGGTCGGGCAGGATCGCATCCATTGCGCCTATAATGCATCCAAGGCCGCGGTGCGATTGCTGACGAAATCCATTGCCGTGCAGGAAGGCGCTTCGGGCATTCGCCTGAATACGGTGCATCCCGGCCTCATGCCGCCCATGCGCACCAGCGGTGCCACGGCTGATCCCGTGTTCCGCGCCAAAATGCTGGGCCATGTGCCGATGGGCCGCACCGGTGAGGTGGATGAAGTTGCCTACGCCATCCTGTTCCTGGCGTCGGACGAGTCATCCTATATGACCGGGTCAGAAATGCATGTGGATGGCGGGTATCTCGCTTCCTGATCAATAGCGTCGCTGCGCGGGTCTGGTTTCAGATGACCCGCGCGGCGGCAAGCGCTTCCATTTCCGCTTCAGACAGTTTCAGCCAGTCACGATAGATTTCGGCGTTATGCTCGCCCATGGCGGGGCCGAGCCATTTCACCTCACCAGGTGTTTCGGAAAGCCGCGGCACAAGATTGGGAATGGCCAA
>CAIMVB010000508.1 GCA_903844785.1 uncultured Rhodospirillales bacterium
AGCGCATCCGCCAGCAATTTGCCGCCTGTCCGCCCCGCCTGCCCCGTTTTCGCTTCAGCCATAGCCGCTTCCCCAAGAGATTCGAAATCTTGAGAAAGCTAGCGCAGAAAACCGGGGCTTGAAATCACCCCGGCCCGGAAGGCAGCGTTATTCCGCTGCCTGGTGCCCATGCCCGCTGGCGGGCTTGGCTTCCAATTCGGCCAATTTGGCCGCGATGGCGCCAATCGGCTTGGTATAGGGGGCAAGCAGCAGATAAAGCGCCGGCACCGCGTAAAGTGTCACGATAGTGGAAAGCGTAATGCCGCCCACAATCACCACGCCTAAGGCTTGCCGGCTTTCCGCCCCCGCCCCGGTTGCCATGGCAAGCGGCACGGCCCCCAACACTGTGGCGATGGAGGTCATCAAAATGGGGCGTAACCGCACCACGGATGCTTCCAGCACCGCATCCCGCACACTCATACCACGATCTCGGAGTTGATTGGCGAATTCCACCACCAGAATGCCGTTCTTTGCCATCAACCCAATCAGCAACACCATGCCGATCTGGCTGAACACGTTCAGCGTCTGCCCCGTCATCCAAAGCGCGAGCAAGCCCCCGGTCACCGCAAGCGGTGTGGAAAGCAGAATGACAAAGGGGTGGATGAAGCTTTCAAACTGCGCTGCCAGCACCAGGAACACGACCAACAGCGCCAGCGCGAAGGTCACGTAAAGCGCGCCGGAGCTTTCGCGGAATTCCAGGCTCTGTCCCAGATAGGAAATACGCGCTTCCTGCGGCAGCACTTCCTTCGCGGTCAGGTCCAGGAAATCCAATGCGTCACCCAGCGAATAGCCGGGGGCCAGAGATGCGGTAATGGTAATGGCGCGCACGCGATCCTGCCGAGAAAGGGTTTGCGCGCGGGCACGTTCGGAAAGTGCCACCACATTGGAAAGCGGCACTAGCCCGCCGGTACCGGTGCGCACAAAAACATTCTGCAAATCATAAGGCGAAAGCCGGGCGGATTCAGGCGCCTGCAACAGCACCTTATATTCCTGGCCGCCGACCACATAGGTGGTGACTTCGCGCGACCCCATCATGGTTTCAATGGTGCGGCCCACGGCAGCGATGGAAATGCCAAGATCAGCCGCCTTGCGCCTATCAATATCTACGCGCACTTCCGGCTTGGTTTCCTTGAAATTATGGTCAAGGTTCAACAGCCGCGTATTGGTGCGCGCCTTTTCAAGGAAAGTATCGCGCCAGCGAACCAGCGTATCGTAATCCGGTCCGCCAATCACGAATTGCACTGGTGGCTGAAAACCGCGCTGCCCCAGTGAAGGTGGGTTCAGGGCGAAGCCACGAATGCCCGGAATACCTGCCACCAGGGGAAAGATTTCCGATGCAATAGCTTGCTGTTTACGCTCACGCTCGTTCCAGGGCGCAAGTCGGACAAAGACATTGGCAATATTGCCAACAGCGGGACGCTGGAAACCGCCAACGGTTGCAAAAACGGCATAGGCTTCGCCATTATCAATGTAGCGTTGCAATAGCCTTTCCAACTGCATCACATGATCAATCGTATAGGGAAAGGAAGCGCCCTCAGGGCCGGTGGTCGGGATGATCACCACGCCACGATCTTCAGTGGGCGCGAATTCCTTGGGCAGCGCATTAAACAATACCACCGCGAAAAGCGACATCGCCGCAGATGCACCCATCACCAGCACTGGCGCGCGCAAGGCGCGATCCAGCGTCCAGCGCAGCCCCTCATTCAAGCCAAGGAAGAAGGGCTCAGTCACACGCACCAAAAGGCTTTCCCCCTCATGCGCGCGTAGCAATTTGGAACACATCATTGGGGTGAGCGTGAGTGCGATCAGACCTGAAAAAAATACGGATGCCGCCAAGGCAAGACCAAATTCTGTAAACAGCCGGCCCGTATTGCCGCCCATGAAGGACAAGGGGACAAAGACCGAAATCAACACCAATGTTGTCGCAATCACGGCAAAAGCGATTTCGCGCGACCCGAGCAAAGAAGCCAATAAAGGCTCCTCACCCAATTCGATCCGGCGGTGCACGTTTTCGAGCACCACAATCGCGTCATCCACCACAAGGCCAATGGCCAGCACCAGGCCAAGCAGGGTCAGCACATTCACCGAAAAACCCATCACGGCCATGGCCATGAAGGAAGCCACGATGGAAACCGGAATGGCAACAGCGGGAATAATGGTGGCGCGCACGGAACGCAGAAACAGGAAGATCACGCCCACCACGAGCAGCAGGGCAATCATCAACGCGTGCTCAACCTCATAGATGGATTGCGCGATGAAAAGGCTTTCATCATAGCCAATGGTAGTATCAACCCCAGGCGGTAAGCTGGGTTTGAGGCGTTCCAATTCTGCCTTCACACCATCTGCAACGGAAAGCGTATTGGCAGTCGATTGCCGGTAGATCCCAAGCCCAATCGCCGGGCGCCCATTGATCCGGTAACCGCCCCTTGTATCTTCAGCGCCAATCTCAATCCGCGCCACCTCCCCCAGCAATACCTGCGCGCCGCCAGCCCCACGCGCAACAACCACCTGACGGAATTGATCGGGTGAGCTCATTCGCGTGTCGGTGCGCACAGTCAATTCCCGCGCCGCACTTTCAATGCGTCCGCCCGGCAATTCGACATTCTCGCGCCGAATTGCGTCTTCCACATCCTGCACGGTCAGCCCGCGCGCGGCCATGGCTTGCCGATCCAGCCAAATACGCATGGAAAAGCGCCGCTCCCCCAGGATCAGCACCTGCGCAACACCTTCCACAATCGCCAACCGATCCACAATGCGTTGGCGCGCCACATCTGTTAGGTCCAGTGGGGAGAGTGTTTCGGAATTCAGCGCAATCCACAAAATGGGCCGGCTATCGCCATCCACCTTTTGCACAATCGGCGTATCGGCCTGTTCCGGCAGGCGCGCCAAAGCACGCGCCACGCGGTCTCGGGCATCATTGGCCGCGCTATCCACATCGCGCGTCAGTCGGAATTCAAGCGTGATCTGGCTTCGTTCATCGCGCGATTGGGATTGGATGGATTTGATCCCCTCAATCCCCGCCACAGCGCCTTCCAGGATTTCTGTGATCTGATTATCCACCACCGGCGCCGAAGCACCGCGATAGGTGGTGATGATCTGAATGATCGGAGGGTCGATCTTCGGGTATTCCCGGATCGGCATTTTGAACAAAGCCGCCAGACCAAGCACAATCAGCATCAAGCTGATCACTGTCGCAAAGACCGGCCGTTTGATCGAGGTATCGGAAAGGACCATGATTTTGCGCCTTATTCAGCTTGTCGGGCGGGTCAGCGTTTCAATGACGCGTACTGGCGCATTCGGGCGAAGCCGCTGAATGCCGCGCACGACAACAGGTTCGCCCTCGGCCAGGCCCTGGCGGATTTCAACCTCACCCGGCAGGCGCAGCCCAAGGCGTACTTCCTGGCGCCTGGCTTGGCCATCACGGATCACATAAACAAAGGCGCGATCCCCAACCGGGTCTATCGCTTCTTCCGGGATCAGCAGGGCGGTTGGCCTTTCTTCCAGCACCATTTCCACATTCAGAAACAGGCCAGGGCGCAGCGCTTCATCCGCATTGTCGAATTCACTGATCACGCGCACGCTGCGGGTTGCGGGGTCAATGCGCGTATCAATAATGGCGACCTGGCCATTGAAGCGCCGATCGCCATAGGCAACGCTGCGCGCGGTAACCTGCCGACCAAGCTGTACACGCGCCAGATAGACTTCAGGCACAGAAAATTCCACGCGCACGCGGGAAAAATCATCCAAGGTAGTAATCGCCGTGCCGGGCTGGATCAGCGCACCAAGGCTCACTTGCCGCAAACCCACCCGCCCGCTGAAGGGGGCGGTCACGCGCAATTCTTCAAGCTTTGCATCCGCCTGCCGCACGCGGCCTTCCGCCTGACGCGCCACGGCTTCCAGCGTATCCAAGCGCTGTGCTGCAATGGTCTGGCCTGCCTGCAGACCGCGTGCGCGCTGCAATTGGTTGCGCGCATCATCCAATATGGCCCGCGCCTGATCCAATTCCGCCGAAAGCGCAGCGCTATCCAATTCCACCAGGGTTTCACCGGCCTGCACCTTCTGGCCTTCGGTGAAACGAATTTGCGTGACAATGCCAACAATCTTGCCGGTAATGGTCACCGCTTCGCGCGCGCGCACGGTGCCAACGCTTTCAACCTTATCAACCACGACGCCAGAACGTACCGCCTGCACCACCACGCCGACGGGACCGGAAGGGCCACCCCGCGCAGGGCCCTGGGCCGTATTGGATTGCAAGCCCACCAATTCCAATGGCTTGGGCAGGCCCCATTCTTCAGCTTTGTAATGCCAAGCCGCGCCGGCGCCGGCGATCAGGGCCAAAAGGCCTAGCTGCGTAATGGTCCGCATATCATTCCAACCCAAGCCGCCCCCGCAGGACCGGCACCATGGCAGAGCGCGACCGCAAAAGCGGCCCCGAACCGCGGGAAAGAGCCAAGCGACATCGCCAAGCCCAAACAGCTTTCTGCCGCGCTACGCAGGCCCCGGCAAGTTTCCCTTTTTTTAGATATCGCGTCAGCCCCCGGCCGGGGTCAGGCGGATACAGCGCGCCTGCCGCCCGGGCGAGATCTGCCGCAGCGCCGGCACCCCGGTCTGGCAGCCATCAATCACCTCAGCACAGCGGGGCGCGAAGGCGCAGCCTTCCGGCACCTTATCCAGCATGGGCGGCGCGCCGGGGATGGTGGTCAGGCGCTTGCCACGCATGCCGGCATGCACCGTCGCGCCCAAAAGCCCCTTGGCGTAAGGGTGGAGCGGGCCGGCCATCAGCGCGCCGACGGGGCCTTCTTCCACCACCTTGCCGGCATACATCACCGCCACGCGGTCGGCGATTTCGCCCGCAACGCCAAGGTCATGCGTCACAAACACCACGCCCATGCCAAGCTGTTCCTGCAGGGAACGCAGCAGCAGCAGCACCTGGATCTGCACCGTGGCATCCAATGCCGTGGTCGGTTCATCGGCCAACAGCAGCTTCGGGCGGCAGGCGAGTGCCACCGCAATCATGGCGCGCTGCCTGAGCCCGCCTGATAATTCATGCGGGTAGGCAGACAGCCGGCGCTTGGCGGAGGGGATTTGCACCAATTCCAGCAATTCCAAGGCCCTGGCATCGGCGGCGCTGCGGCTGGCACCCTCATGGCGCTGCACGGTTTCGGCGATTTGCCGCCCGATGGTGAACACCGGGTCAAGCGCCGTCATGGGTTCCTG
>CAIMVB010000509.1 GCA_903844785.1 uncultured Rhodospirillales bacterium
CAAAGGGCCGCCTTCGGCGGGCATCGCGTCTTCCTCCTGCAATCGGGCGCAGGGTGGCGCCAGCGCGCCCCTCCGGCAAGGGGTTGTCTTCAGATAAAGAAGTGGATGGCCGCCCCGGCCGCCCCGGCCGCAACTGACAGCGCAGCATAGACAGTGCCGAAGCGCCCGCCGCCCAGCACCAAAGCATAAGCGGCCTTGGCGCAGATATTCACCCCAACCGCCGCCAGAACCGCCTGGGCGGCGGTTTGCAGGCTCAGCGTGGCAGGCGCCAGCAGGGGCACGGAAAGTGCCACCGCATCCACATCGGCAAGCCCGGTCAGCGCCGCCACCGCCAATACCGCCGCGGACCCCAGCTTTTCTGCCGCCAGACGCGAAGCGAGCGCAACCGCAGCCAGCAGCAGGGCAATCTTCAAGACCGCCGCCAATTCAAAGGGGTTTTCCGGCGAGGCCGCTGGCGGGCCAGCAGCATTGGCGCGCCGCGCCAGGGCAAGCCCGGCCAGTGTCATACCCAAAGCAGCGATGCCAAGCGGCAGCACCAGCAGCCATGCCACATCGGGGGCGATAAAGACCACAATGGCAATGGTCCGCAGGCAGGAAACCGCCCCGGCAATCAAGGCACCCGCCGCCAAGGCAAGCGCCGCGCCGCCCTCAGCCGCCGCGCGGGCATTGGAAATCGCCACAGCGGTGGAAGACACCAAGCCCCCCGCCGCACCGGAAAGCACCAACCCGCGCTCCGCCCCCATCAACCGCACGGCCAGGTAGCCCAGATAGGAAATCGCCGCGAGCAATATGGCCAAGCCCCAGATTTTTGAGGGATTCAGGCCACCCAGCAGGGCAATGGGCTCATCCGGCACCAGCGGCATGACCAGCAAGGTCATGGAAAGCAGCACCAATGCGGAACGGAGTTCGGCCCAGGTGATGCGTGTCATCAATTCATGCAGGGATTCACGCGCCGCCAGGATGGCGGTCATGGCGACAGCCGCTGCGCCAGCCACCGCCATATCCGCCAGTACCGCCATGGCGCCCAGACTATAGGTGCCAAGGGCCGCAACCAGACCAGTGGCGGAAACCTTGTTCTCGGCATCGGCTTCACGCAGCGCGAAGGGCAATTGCGCGCCCAGAAGGGCGGCAAGGCCGAAGCCCAGCAGCAGCGCGCCGCCGGGCTGGCCCAAGGCCAAAGCCAGAACCGCCATAACGCCGCCCAAAAGCCCGGTCAGCGCAAAGGTCCGCACACCTGCGGTGCGCCTGCCCGCGGCTTCCTGCCTTTCGCGCCAATGCCGTTCCGTGCCCACCAGCAAGCCAATGGCAAGCGCGGCGGCCAGGCGGCGTATCAACTCCTCCGCATCCATACCGCCATAAGGCGCCTGGCGGCGCAGCGCCGCAAGCAACGTTCTTGCTTCTGGGCCTGCATCACGGCCATATGTTCGCGATGTCACTCTCCTTCACCCGAACCGAGCTTCAGCGCTATTCCCGCCACATCCTGTTGCAGGAGGTCGGCGCGATCGGCCAGGCCAAGCTGCGCGCGGCGCGGGTGTTGGTGGTGGGCGCGGGGGGCTTGGGCTCGCCGCTGGCGTTATACTTGGCGGCAGCGGGCGTCGGCACGCTAGGCCTTGTGGATCATGATTTGCTGGAGCTTTCCAATTTGCAGCGCCAGGTGGCGCATAGCACTGCGCGGATTGGGCAGAACAAGGCGGCGAGTGCGGCGGAAACCCTGGCCGCGCTGAACCCAGAAGTGACGGTGGATATCCATCAGCGGCGGATGGATGCGGCGGCGGCGCGGGAATTGATCCCCCGCTATGATGTGATTTGCGATGGGACGGATAATTTCGAAACCCGCTTTCTGTTGGGCGATGCCTGCCATTTGCTCGGCAAGCCCTTGGTGAGTGCGGCGGTGCTGCGCTTTGAAGGCCAGCTTTCGGTGTTTCATGGCCATGATGGCAAAAACCCCTGCCATCGCTGCCTGCACCCGGAACCGCCGCCGCCCGGCCTGGTGCCGACCTGTTCCGAGGCCGGCGTGCTGGGCGCCGTGACAGGCGTGATGGGCACCCTGCAAGCGACTGAGGTTTTGAAGCTGATCCTTGGCATTGGTGAGCCATTGATTGGCAAATTATTACTTTGGGATGCCTTGGATGCGCGGTTTCGCACCGTGCGCCTTAAGCGCGACCCGGCTTGCGCCTTATGTGGGCCGGAAGCTTCCATCCGCGACCTTGCCGCCCATGAAAACGTGGCAGAGCCGGCCTGCCGCGCATGAGCGAAAAGCGCCCCCCGCTTGGCATTTTGCTGCTGGATGGTGGGCATGAACGCGCCCATTACGCTTTGGTGATGGCGAGCGGCGCGGCGGCTTTGGGCCGCGATGTGGTGCTTTTCGCCACTAATGGCGGATGCCGGCTGCTTTTGGCCGATTGCCCCTTATTGCAGGACCCACGCGAAGCGCATCTCGCTGCCCGGGGCGTTGCTGGGATTGGCACGCTGCTATCGGCCATCGCCGCCCTTGGTGTGCAGCGCATGGTCTGTGAAGCCGGGTTGAAGGCAGAAGATTTGGCCGCCGAACCTCTCGCCCCGGGCGTAGAACGGGCGGGGGTGGCGAGTTTTCTGGCCGCGGTCGGCGCGGGGCAGATCATCAGCTTGTGACATCTGGGATACGGTTGTTGCGGCAGAACCTGCATGTCGCACAGAAAAGCTTTGAATTAATTTAGTATTCTGCCCTCAGCCCGCCTAAATCTTGTCATGATTAGCGTGGCAAATACCCCACATGCTGTGGGCATCAAGTAACGCTTGACCGGCCCGTTTCAAATGGCTTAGGCGGGATAGTCACGATCATGTTTCTGGATGTTTCAAACGGCCAGACAGGATCAGCGACGCGGCTTGGGGTCGGGCAATGCGGGGGCATTGGCTGGTTACTTGGGGGGCCGCCTCGGGACAGGTTTTTTCCCAGACCCGATGGAGTTTAGGGGATGCGCGGGTTTCGATTGGGTTTTGGGCGTTTCTTGGCACTAGGGCTTTTGTTGGCCCTGGTTTCGGCCTGCGCGGATGGTGTTGGTGGTCGGCATGCCAATGGGCCTTTCTATAATCGCCCGGATAGCGTTGCCCCGCCCGGCCCGCCCAGTGATCCTTGGGGGCCTTGGATCCGTGATGCGTCTCGCCGCTTTGATGTGCCCGATCTTTGGATCCGCGAAGTGATGCGCCAGGAAAGCGGGGGCCGCGCCAGCGCCACGTCCCGCGTTGGTGCCATGGGGCTGATGCAGGTGATGCCGGGTACCTATCGGGAATTGGCCCAGCGCTACAATTTGGGGCCGGACCCCTATCATCCCTATGATAATCTGCAGGCGGGCGCGGCCTATATTCGCGAAATGTATCAGCTTTATGGCTCGCCTGCCTTCCTCGCGGCCTATAATGCCGGGCCGCGCCGGCTTGAGGATTACCTGTGGGGCAATCGCGGCCTGCCTGATGAAACGCGCAATTACGTAGCACGGGTCGGGCCACGCATCGCCACCACGGCGCCCGCCCGCCGGGCCCCAGCCGAGGTTTATGCCGCAGCCGATATCGGGACCAATATCCCGCGCGGGCCGCGCCGGATGGATAGCGGCACGATGGTGGCGCTCCGCGAACAGCGCAACGCAGCGCCCAGCATGCAGGTCGCGCAAGCCGCCGCGCCGGCGCCCGCCCCCCCGGCAACCACGCAGGTGGCCAGCCTTAATCCTGTTGTGCGGATGGACCCCATCCCAGATGGCAGCACCTATTCGGCCGCGGAGCGCCGGCGTGCCGGGCTTGATGCTGGCGGAACGGCGCTAAATCAGACCTCCGTCGCGCCGCCTGCGCCACGTCAGGCGCCGGCAGCCGCGCCAGCCCGTGGGAGCATGAGCCTGATTGGTTCAGCCAATGCGGCCCCTGCCCGCCCTGCGCCCGTTGCTGCGGCGGCGGGCGGTGGAAATGGCTGGTCCGTGAACCTGGGGCGCTTTGCGTCCGAGAACCTTGCCCGCAGCGCGGCTTCATCCGCCCGTTCCGGCGCGGGCAGCAATGCACAAACCGAAGTGGTACGCATTGCACAGGGGAATTCGAATGTCTTCACAGCGCGGGTCCGCGGGCTTTCGCGCGCGCAAGCCGAACAGGCCTGCCAGAGGCTACGCGCCACCGGCAATTGCACATTGGTTGCCCCTGGCGTTTGATTTTCCGTTTAGCTATCCAGTGATCAAGCGCTTGATCACGGTTTGATTTTACATGCGGTGTCCTTCTTGAACCGTGGCCATAGCAATGGCTGCGCGAACCCGCCCGCGCCTTAGCGCTCAATCTGAAGCGAAGGTCCTGTCGCGGACAGTAGCGCGAATTTTTCTTGCGCGCCGCGACGCCGCAGTGGCTAGCCTTCCAGGGATGAAATTATTGCTATATTTCATCTTTATTGCTGTTCCGGCAGAAGCCCATCCCCATGCGCATCTTCAGCCTTTTGTTTCTAGCCATTTTCATCGCCTCACCCAGCATCGCGCAGGAATGGGCGGGGCAGTGGGAAACCCGCTGGCGTACCGGTGGCGCCAAGATCACCTTAACCCAACAAGGTGATCAGGTTACCGGCAGTTATTCGCCTTATGATGGGCGAATAGAAGCCAGGGTTGAAGGTCGGCGCCTGCTTGGCGAATGGATAGAAGGACCGCGCCGCGGCCGATTTGAATTTGCGCTGAGCCCCAATGGCGAAAGTTTTGCCGGGCGCTTCGACAGTGGCGAATGGTGGAATGGCCGGCGCGTTTCGCCCAACGACATTTCCCGCACCATCAGAACAAGTTCGGCAACACCGCGTGATACGCTACGCAGCTTTCTGTTGCTACTGAACATCAATCGTCATCGCCCGCATGAAATCCATGATCAATTGGCGCAGCTGGTATCCTTCGCGCCGGACGATGCAACGCTTCCAACAGATGATCGCCTGGCGATCATGCTCGCCAATTATGATCTGATTGATCAGTTCCGCTTGCGGCTTTGGGAAGTGCCGCCCCAATCGGCGGCACAGACATTGACGGTGCATCTGAAACGCCCGGACGATGCCGCGCTGGATTTGGTCCTGCGCCTAGAAGGGGATGGCTGGCGGCTGGTGATGCGCGGGCTTCGCGATGCGCTGAATACGACCAAATCCTTGGCCGCCATGCAGGGAGAAAGGCCCCGCGGCCCGCATATCAGCGCACGCGTAACCATGCAGCAATTCCTGGCTGCCATGGCAGAAACCTCGGCGGAAAGTCGCTTGCGCGCCGCCGCCACACTGGATCTTTCAAGGATCCCGCAATCCATTCGTGCCACTGAAGGACCTTTGCAGGCGGAATTCCTGAAATCCGTTTTGGATCGTGCCGGGCTGGTTATTCTGCAGGAAATTCCTGATGAGCCTCAGGCTGCGGAAAACTACCTGCATTATGTCCACCCGGTTGGCAGCATTGCCATTGAACCTATTGAGCGCAACGGCCGGCGTGAATGGCTTTTTTCAGCGGATACGGTGGCAAGTCTTCGGGATCTGCATCAGGCGGTTGAAGCGCTTTCGCTTATTGATGGCGTTGATCTAGGGGATGCGCATTCGCCCTTCTTCATGATCCGCAGTTGGGTCGGGCAATTGAGCCATCATCTGCTGGACAATACCTTTTTGCTGGAAAATTGGCAGTGGTTGGCCATTCTTCTGGTGGTGGTGCTTGGTTACTTCGGCGGCGGCCTTTTGGCATCGCTGATCTTCATGTTGATTGGCCCACGCATTGCGCGCATGGCACCGAAACGAAACTGGGCATTGGAAAGGCGGGTAAAGCTGCCGGTACGGCTGTGTTTTGCGGCGGCGTTGTGGTTTGCCGCCATTGGCGCCATGGGCTTGCCGGAATTGATCCAATATGGCGGTCAGGCCATCGCCATTGCGCTGATGTCGCTTGGGCTGATCTGGGCCGGCTATACGCTGGTTGACCTGCTGACCAAGGGTTTTCTGGATCGATCGGAAGCGGCGGGCCTGCAATTTGACGGTATTCTTGTGTCACTGATTGCAACGGCGCTTAAGGTGGCACTGGCTGCCGGCGGCATCATTGTGGTTGCCGATATTCTGCATCTCCCCTGGCAGGGGGTTGTGGCGGGGCTTGGTGTTGGTGGCCTGGCGGTTGCTTTTGCCGCGCGCGCGACGGTTGAGAATTTTTTCGGCGCCGCGATGCTGCTTTCGGATCGGCCCTTCAGAACGGGCGATTCCATTGTGGCTGGCGGTATTTCCGGTTCGGTCGAGCATGTGGGGCTGCGTTCCACCCGCATTCGTACATCCGATGACAGCGTGGTCTTTATGCCCAATGCATCGCTTGCCGCGGCCACCATTGATAATCGCGGCCGGCGCCGACAATGGCTTTTCAAGACCATCTTTGGCCTCACCTTCGATACACCACCCGATAAGTTGGATGCCTTCGTTGCCGGCGTGAAGGAAGTTGTGCGCGCCCATCCGGCCGGGAAGGATGGCAGGCTTTATTGTGCCGTAGTGAATTTTGGCGAATCCGCCATTGAGGTAGAACTTGTGATCTATCTGGCAGTACGTTCTGGTGAAGCGGAACGCGAAGCAAAGCATGCTATTTTGCTGAATATCATGCGCCTCGCGGAAAGATTGGGCGTCAGTTTCGCCTTCCCCACACGCACTATTGTCATGGCGCAGGCGTCAAGCCCGACCCAGACCAGCATCACCCAACATTGAAGGCGAAGAGCGCAGGCGTATTGGGTGGTAGTACTGCAAACTCAGACAAGGGGATTGTGAACCTCCCGACATTTTGCCTTTCATTATTCGAAGCCGCCAATTCCTGCCGCGCATCCAGCATGGCGCGCGTGGTCCTGGGCAGGGCAGGCGCGCCGCCGAAACGAGTAAGCGAATCCTGCCCCCCAGGGCTGAAAATGGGTGCGCGCAATGCCGCCGCTGCCGCAGAAGGGCTACGCGCGGCATAGGCATTGCGCAGGGCAGTTAGGCTATCAATCACGTCCTGAGCGCGTGCATCCGCCGCGATGCCAAGGGCCGCGCGCCATTCTGCCCGCGCCGCCGGCACCATCATTGATGCCATGGGTAGCTTTACATTCCAGCCCTGCCCCGCCGGCAATTCTACCGCGAGGAATTCCAGCCCTTGGACCAATCGCGCCACTTCCCAGGGCTGGCCGGTCAGCGTGTTTGGATTGGTCAGCAGATAGGCGCCCTGATCGATGGAATAGCGCACAGGATCAATGGAGAGAAAGTTATTGAACTCAGGCAATCTGGCCGTTTCCACTGGCGCCGTTGTGCAAGCACCAAGACCCAAAAACACCGCCAGAAAACCGCGCCTGTCACACTGCATCCCTGCCTCCTGCCAATGCTTTATACATAGCAATGATCATGCGGCATGGACAGGCACAAGGCGGTGAGGCGCGGGGCAAAACCATCCCGCGCCGAGCGCATAGCCTCAAAGGCTAACGGGCTTGCCCTTTTCCGGCACCAGCACCTTGGCCTTGGCGCCGACCATCTCGGCCTCAAAACCCTTGGCGTCCGGCAGCAGCATGCCGAAGGTCGCGTAATGGCAGGGAATGGCCGTGGTGACATTACGCAGATACCGCTTCACCGAAAGCGCCGCGGCGCGCGGGCCCATGGTGAAGCGATCCCCCACCGGCACCAGCGCAACCGTTGGCGCATATAATTCATCAATCAGCGCCATGTCGGAGAAAATATCCGTATCACCCATGTGATAGATGGTGGGTTCATGCTTATCCTTGGGCGTCACCACAATGCCGTTTGGCAGGCCAAGGCAGTGGAAAACACCATTGGCATCCACCTCAACCGAGGAATGGAACGCCTGCGTCAGCGTGACGGTGAATTCGCCCTGATCCGTGGTGCCGCCGGTATTCATGGGATCAAACGCTTCGACCCCCTGCTTGCCGAGCCACATGGCGAGTTCATAATTGGTGACAAGCTTGGCACCGGTGCGTTTGCAGATGGCTGCCGTGTCGCCGATGTGATCGGCATGGCCATGGGTCAGCAACACATGGGTGGCGCCCGCACTCGCGGCTTCCGCATCACCGCCAAAGGCGGGATTGCCGGTGAGGAAAGGGTCAATCATGATAACCGACTTGCCGAATTCCAGGCGAAAGGCGGAATGGCCGAACCAGGTGAGTTTCATTGCGTGTTCCTTTTCGTTTCAGGTGAAGGACATGCGGATGGTATCCGCGATCATGGCGGGCTTTGCCTCGCCTTCGATTTCAAGCGTTTGGCGCACGGTGATGCGATGGGCACCTGGCGCGCCATCTTCCACCGCAACTAGGCTTTGCCGCAGCCGGACGCGCGCGCCGGCCTTCACCGGATTGACAATGCGTACCTTGTCGCTGCCGTAATTGATGGACCGCGTGGGCCAGGAAAGCTTGTAGATTCCAGCGCCAAGCTTGGGCAGTAGCGACAGCAGCAGATAGCCATGCGCGATGGTCTTGCCGCCGGGCATCTCACGCTTGGCGCGTTCCACATCCACATGGATCCATTGATGATCGCCGGTGACTTCGGCGAAGCGATCAATCAAATCCTGCGTCACTTCCAGCCAATCACTGACACCTAATTCCTGCCCGATCAGCGCACGCAGCGCTTCCGGGGATTCCACCATGCGCATCGCGCTCTCCCTCATAGGTTCAGCGTAACATCGGGCGCGGCGCGGCGGGGATCAAGCCGGGCAGGCTTTCCCAGGCCGGCGTTTTGCGGCCTAATCGCGCCATGAGCCTGACCCCCGGCAGCCGGGGCTTTGTTGCCGCGATGATCTCGGCGCAAATCCTGACCCAGATCGGCGCCTTCACCTTGCCGGCCCTGCTGCCGGAGATGATGGCGCGCTGGTCCCTCTCAGCCACCGAAGCAGGTTGGCTGATTGGGGTTTTCTTCGCGGCCTATGTGCCAGCGGTGCCGGTGCTGCTTTCCCTGACTGATCGCGTGCCGGCGCGGCGGATTTATCTGGTGGGCACGGGGGCGACGGCGCTGGCGCATCTGGGCTTCGCCTTTTTCGCCGATGGCTTCTGGGGGGGCTTATTCTTTCGCGCCCTGGCTGGGATTGGCTGGGCGGGGGCCTATATGCCTGGCCTTAAAGCCATTGCTGATCCGCTGACGGGGGTGGCGCAATCCCGCGCGGTTTCCTGGCATGCGGCAGGGGTGGGGATTGCCGGGGCGGCTTCCTTCGCACTCGCCGGGCTTTGCGATGCTCTGGTGGGGCCGAGTTTTGCCTTTCTGGTGGCGGGGATCGCCGCCAGCGGCGCCTTTGCGATTGCCATGCTGATCCTGCCCGATGCGCCGCCGCCGAAATCCGCCGCGCGGCGCGGCTTGTTGGATTTCCGCCCCGTTTTCGCCAATCGCCGCGCCATGGCCTGGATTGCGGGCTATACCGTACACACACTTGAAATGGCGGTGCTGCGCGCCTGGGCGGTTGCCTTCCTGACTGCGAGCTTCGTCATCCAGGCGCCACCCGAATGGCTGCCTGGCCCGACGGTGCTGTTCACCTTGGCGGGTCTGGTTGGCATTGCGACATCTCTCAGTGGCAATTGGCTGGCGGAGAGCCTGGGGCGGGATCGGGTGGTGGCGATTGCCATGCTCTCCGGTGCGGCGCTCTCCCTGGTGGCGGGGTTTGCCTTTGGTGCGCCCCCCTGGGTGGTGCTGCTTTTCGTCTTCCTCTGGAATGCGGCGATTTATCTGGATAGCTCGGCCTTGACCGCCGGGACGGTGCAGGCCGCGGACCCGGCTTTGCGCGGTGCGACCATGGGGCTGCATAGCATGTTCGGCTATGCGGGCGGTTTTGTGGGGCCTTTGCTGGCGGGCGTGGTGCTGGACTGGGCGGGTGGAGATGGCGTGGCGGCCTGGGGCATCGCCTTCGG
>CAIMVB010000510.1 GCA_903844785.1 uncultured Rhodospirillales bacterium
CGATGTATCCATGCCCGGCAGCATTGATGGGCTGACACTTGCAAGGCGCCTGGCCATAAGCAATCCTGAACTGCCAGTTGTACTGATGTCTGGTTATGCTGAGGGTAGCTTGAGCGCTGAGGTTGCGGCCGAGAAATTTGTTTTCCTGCAAAAACCCTTCCGTATTTCGGAACTACTCTCTCAGATCGCGGCTATTTTGAATCGCCGGCATGAAGATGGGTAAGGCGATTACTTCAGCCGATCCTGCGGACTGATCCCAAAAACGCGCATGGGTAGAAACGTCTTTCTAGAGTGACTGCGCGATGGCTTCGATATCGGTCGCGGCTAGGCTGCTTGGGTGGCGGGTGAGCAGCGTGGTCTGATGGCGAATAGCATCCCGCACCTTGGCATCACGTCGAATAATCCCCGCCAAGGGAATATCGCGCTTCAGGAAGGTGCCAACAGCGTGGCGCAAGGCTTCATAGGTGCGCTGCCCACTGACCCTGTCATCCGCCATATTTACCGCGATCTTGGGGGACCCATGCCCTTGATCCAAGCCATGCAGTTTCAGGACGGCATAGGCATCTGTCAGGCTGGTGGGTTCTTCGGTTGCGATCACCATCAATATATCCGCAGCCGCCGCCATGCGGCGCTGCGCCACATCAAGCCCCGCACCCAGATCCACTACCACATCCTGCCAATGTTGCCGCGCAGCAGTGAGGGCGCCGAGGAAAGCATCCAGCGCCGCCGGCCCAAGTGAGGCAAGCGCGCCCGAACCAGACCGCCCCACGAGCACATCAAAACCAAGATTAGGCAGGTGCGTGGCGGCTTGGTTGATCGTCATTCTTCCAGCCAAAACGGCGCTCAGGTCATTTGCGGGCTGAATGCCAAGCTGAACATCAATGTTGGCCAGCCCAAGATCGGCATCTGCCAAAAGAACGCGCCGGCCCTGGCGTGCCAATGCCTGGGCCAGGCTGATCGAAAACCATGTTTTGCCCACGCCCCCTTTGCCGGAAGCGATGACAATCATGCGCCCAGCCTGCTGGGCGGGATGATGTTGCGACATCAGGAAAATTCCTTACCGGGCGTATCGGTACCTTGCTGTGGTGCGGCAAGCAGGCGTGATGCCAAGCCTTCGGGGGTGAGGGCTTCAAGACCATCGGCCACTTCTGCGCCTATGCCCGCTTCGGTAAGCGCGAGTGGCCCCGCCTTGGCCGCCATCAGCACGCCACCCAATCGCCGCGCGGCATCAAGCCGGGTTGGCAATAAATGCCGCGCCCCGAGTGCAGCAAAGGCGCGCGCCAAATCGGCAGATTCGGCGGCATCAAGCCCGGCTGGTAAGACCAAGACCATATCCGCCCCCGCCTGCGTAAAGATTTGGTGCAATTGCCGCGCCTCGGCAGCATTGAATGGATTACAGCCGGCCGTATCAATCAGTACGGGCTGGCCAGGCCCCCGGTGCGTCAACGCCTTCGCCAACATGGCAGCTGTTGGCGCGACCGCTAAAGTAACGCCGAGCACCCGCGTGAAGGCGGCAAGCTGTTCGACGGCGCCGGCGCGTTGACCATCAGTGGTGATCACCAAGGGCGCTGTACCGCCCAGCACCATCCGCGCGGCGAGTTTCGCAATTGTCACGGTTTTGCCCGCACCAGGTGGTCCCGCCAGCAGCAAGGGATTTCCACGGCCATCGGGCAGTGGCGCAAAACCCAAAGCCGTTGCTAGGCTTTCAGCCAGTGGCGCCGCGGCGAGCGCTTGCGCCAGGCCAGGCGCGATATTGTGGAAAGCGAGTGGACCCGATGTGACCAAGGGCGCGGGGGGCGTGATTGGCTGGATCAGCAGTGGTTCATCCGGCTCAAGCGCCGCTATTACTTCCACGCCGTGGCGCGTGCGCCGCTGTTCCAAGATGATGGCATCAGCGCCAAGCTCTGCGCGGATTTGCGCCATGGCGTCAGCCATATTAGCCGCTTGGAATAGTTTGATGCGCATGGCTTCAGCCTGCCGGACCAGCAGCGCCAGCAGGATATGCGCTTATACCTGGTGTCACTGCCATTGGTTCACAGCGATCCAACGGTACGGATGCGCGCGCGGGGGTGAATTTCAGTATGCGCCAGCACCGGCGTTGCGGGGCGGAAGCGTTCCACAATGGCGCGCACATGGGCGCGAATGGCACCCGAACAGACAAGCACAGGCTGTTCACCAGCGGCATTCGCGTTATCAAAAACCTCACGCAGCTTTTGCATGAAATCAGAAAGCTTCGATGGTGCCATGGCAAGTTGCCGGTCATCGGCGGGGCCAATCAAGGCTTCGGTAAAAGCGACTTCCCAATCAGCCGAAAGCGTGATCATGGGCACATAGCCTTGCGGACCGCGTGCGGCATCCGATAGCTGGCGCGCCAAGCGCTGGCGTACAATGGCAAGAATGCCGGCCACCGTGCGGGCGCCGGCGGCATTGGCTTCCTGAATGCCTTCCAGAATGGTCGGCAGGTCGCGGATGGAAACGCGTTCAGCCAGCAGACTTTGCAGAATGCGCTGAATGCCGCCCACGCCAATGGGCTGTGGTACCAGATCGGAAACTAATTTCTTCTGTTCTGCCGGCAGTTCATCCAGCAATTTTTGTGTCTCAGCGAAGGAAAGAAGCTCCGCCATATATTCACGCACGATTTCGGTAATATGCGTGGCGACCACACCCGCGCAATCCACCACAGTGCAACCGCGCGCCAGTGCTTCTTCGCGCCGCGCTTCATCTACCCAAAGTGCGGGCAGGCCAAAGGTTGGTTCAATGCAGCGTTCACCAGGCATTTCTGGCATGCCGCCCGATGGATCAATCGCCAGCAGCATGGGATGGCGCAATTGCCCACGCCCAGCCTCAATCTCCTTCACCTTGATGGCGTAGGTATCCGAAGGCAGCGACAGATTATCTTGAATGCGCACGGAAGGCAGCACAAAGCCCATTTCCTGCGCGATGCTGCGGCGTAGCCCTTTGATCTGTTCTGTCA
>CAIMVB010000511.1 GCA_903844785.1 uncultured Rhodospirillales bacterium
CACCAAGCTGATGGGCTTCGGCCACCGGGTCTATAAGAATTTCGACCCGCGCGCGAAGATCATGAAGGAAACCTGCCACGAAGTGCTGGCGGAACTCGGCATCAAGAATGAGCCGCTGCTGGATATGGCGATGGAAATGGAACGCATCGCGCTTTCCGATGATTATTTCGTCAGCCGCAAGCTTTATCCGAATGTGGATTTCTATTCGGGCATCATCCTGAAGGCGATGGGCATTCCGACCCATATGTTCACCGTGCTGTTCGCCGTGGCGCGCACCGTAGGTTGGGTGAGCCAGTGGAAGGAATTGATTGAAGACCCGAGCCAGCGCATTGGCCGCCCTCGTCAGGTCTATTCCGGTGCGGCGGAACGCCCCTTCGTGCCGATGGCGCTGCGGAGCTAATCAAGGCTCCCCCAAGGCCCCGCGCCTTGGGGGAGACCACCTTTAACCCTGTGTCAGTACAAAAGCGCCCAATTTTTTAAGGCTTATCGTGTAATTATCCGGGCATGGACGCCCCAGACTTTCTCCACCAGCCAGCCAAAATTCAGCTTAAATTTGCCCATCCTGGGAATAGAACCGCGTCGGCGTTAACCTTTAATTCATCCTTGCGCCCTAAGCTTCATCCTATGGTTAGTCTGAATTCCATTGCTGCCGTTGCCCAGGAAATCGCGGCGAATGCCGGGATTATACAGGTGCGTTCGCCAGTCCAGCCGGTGGATGTGCTGCGCAGCAATGTGCAGGGGCAACCTTCGCAGCGTTCGCTTGAAGCTGTGCCGCCGGCACCAGCCACGCCATTACCGCGTGGTTCGCTGCTTGATCTGCGGGTCTGAAGCCTGGGTTTTGCGGCACTAGCCGCCCGGCGACACCTGCGCCAAAGCGTTCACCCTTTTGGCGCCTCACCCATAAGCATGGGCTGAATACCCTTTACCACATCAACGAACATCTCCGGCGTCAGTCGCCGGGTTGAGGTATTGTAACGGCTGACATGGTAGGAGTCGGCCAGCACCAAACCATCTGGCAGATGGTGTTGGGCGCCATGGCGAAAGGGAAAACGGGCAGCCGGGATGCCTTTTGCGCGCAGCAGGGCATTATGCGCCACAACACCCAAGGCCAGCACCACCCGCAAATTAGACATGGCGGCCAGTTCAGCCTTCAGGAAATCATTGCAGGCACGGATTTCCACCGGCAGAGGCAGGTTTTCCGGCGGCACGCAACGCACCGCATTGGCGATACGGCACCCGGTCAGTTCCATCCCATCCTTTGGATCTTCGCCATAGGCACCGCGCGCCAAGCCATGGGTGAGCAGCGTCCCGTACAGCAGTTTTCCTGCGTAATCCCCGGTGAAGGGCCGCCCCGTACGGTTGGCGCCCCTTACCCCGGGGGCGAGGCCAAGCACGAGTAACGGCGCCGCCTGCTGCCCCCAGGAAGGGACAGGCGCGTTATGCCAGGAAGGTTCCTTGGCGCGATTGGCCGCGCGATATGCCGCAAGCCTTGGGCAAAGCGCACAGTCGCGCCCCGGCGCCGACGGGGCCGCTGCCTTCATTCCGGTTCGATTTCCGGCGCCTCTCCATACGGATCGGCGGGGGTGATGCGGCTTGCCCGCGCACCATTCGTGGGCGGGGGCGGCGCCGGGCGGGCGCGCTGTTCGGGCGCGCGGCGAGCGATTTCCTGGCCGATATCAGCCAGTTCCAGAAAGCCATCGGCCTGGCGGCGCAATTCATCGGCGATCATGGGGGGCTGGCTTTCCATCGTGGAAACCACCGTCACCTTCACGCCTTGGCGTTGCACCGCTTCAACCACGCGGCGGAAATCGCCATCGCCGGAAATCAGCACCGCATGATCAAGATGCGGGGCGAGTTCCATCATATCCACCGCCAATTCGATATCCATATTGCCCTTGATTCGCCGGCGCCCGGTGGGGTCAGCCTGTTCCTTGGCGGGCTTGGTCACCACCCGCCAGCCATTATAGGCCAGCCAATCGGTCAATGGGCGAAGCGGGGAATAATCCTCAGTCTCGATCAGGGCGGTGTAGTAGCAGGCCCGCACCAGATAGGTAGAACTGCCGAAAAACCGCAGCATGGCGGCGAAATCCACCTCAAAGCCAAGGGCCCGGGTAGCGTGATATAGGTTGGCGCCATCGACAAAAAGTCCAACGCGTTCCACGCCTGAGGCGCGTCTTCCATGTTGAGCAGACATCAAATATCCTTTGATTATCCAAACGAGTGATCAAATACCGAATGCTTCCTTACACGAACGATAACGATCTGTCATGTCATGGGCTCTGATTGCCATTGGCGCCAACCTGCCGGCGGGTAATGGCGCTTCGCCAATCGAAACTTGCAAGGCGGCACTCACCGCGCTCAAGGCCCTGCCGCGGCTTCGGCTTGTGGCGGCGTCTCGCTGGTGGGAAAGCGCGCCCATCCCGCCTGACCCGGCCTCACCACGCTATGTGAATGGCGTTGCGCTGCTGGAAGGGGCGGCAGAACCGGCCAGCCTGCTTGCTGCCTTGCAAGGGATTGAAAACGCCTTTGGCCGCACCCGGCCCTATCCGAATGCGCCGCGCGTCCTGGACCTGGACATCATTGATATGGACGGGCTGCTGCGGGATGGCCCGGACCCGGTGCTGCCCCATCCGCGCGCCCATCTGCGCGGTTTTGTGCTGCAACCCCTGGCCGAGGTTGCGCCGGGCTGGGTCCACCCAAGTCTCAAACAGTCTGTAGCGGCGCTGATCGCTGCCCTGCCGCCGCAGGATTTGCGGCCCATCGCCACGGCGTGATGGCCCAGGCGCTTGAAATCCTTGCAAAGCGGCGCGGGGACGATTATCTGAAGAGCAGAACCGGTTCAGCCGGGCGCCCGGCCCCCGCCGCGCGCCCCTTTTGTCTTTGGAGCCCTCATGGCGCGCGTTACCGTTGAAGACTGCATCGAAAAAATCCCCAACCGCTTTGAACTCGTCCTGATGGCCGCGCAGCGTGCGCGCAATATCAGCCGCGGTGAGCAAATCACGATTGACCGGGATAATGACAAGAACCCGGTCGTGGCTTTGCGCGAAATCGCCGAGGAAAAGGCCGATCTTCCTGCGCTGGAAGCTGATTTGATCAAATCCCTGCAGCGCGCGCCGGAACCGGAGCCTGCTGAGGAAGAAGTGATCGACCTGATCGCGACCGATGAAAACATCTTTGGCATCATGGATGTGCAGGAAGAGGCCCTGCCCGAAGCCGGCGCCGAAGACATGGCGCCAGATGATCTGGAAGCCGCCATCGCCGCCGAGCTTGGCGGCAAGCGATAGGAATGCCGATGGGGCGAAGCAACAGCCTCTGCTTCCCCCCGGAATTTCCCCGCGCGCCTGAAGGGCTGGCCGCGGGGCGCGCCCTTTCGCCCGGTGCTGAACTCGCTTCCCGCGTTACTGCTTACGACCCGCGCGCCGATGCCGCGCTGATTGCCAGCGCCTATGACGTGGCGTCTGAAGCCCATGCGCCACAGCGGCGCGATGATGGCCAGCCCTATATCGTGCACCCCTTGGCGGTGGCGGAAATTCTGGCGGGGTATCGGCTGGATACCGGGTCCATCATCACCGCACTATTGCATGACACGGTTGAAGATACGCCGCTCAAGCTTGGCGATATTGAAGGCCGCTTCGGCAAGGAAGTGGCACGGCTTGTCGATGGCGTCACCAAGCTGACGCGGCTTGAACTGCAATCTGAACGCACCAAACAGGCTGAAAATTTCCGCAAACTTGTCCTTGCCATGAGCGAGGATATCCGCGTGCTGCTGATCAAGCTCGCGGATCGGCTGCATAATATGCGGACCATCTCAGGGATGCCGCAGCCAGAACGCCGCCGCAAACAAGCGCGCGAAACGCTGGAAATTTACGCACCACTCGCTGAGCGCATCGGCATGGATGCGCTAAAGACCGAATTGGAAACCCTGTCCTTCCGCGAAATGAATGCGGAAGCCTGGCAGACCATTGCCGCGCGCCTGACTTATCTGCGCGGCCAGGGTGCAGATTTGATTGCGGAGATCGAGGCGGATTTGCGCCGGGTTTTGGGCGATGCAGGCGTGACTGTTGTCGATATTCAAGGGCGGGAAAAATCGCCCTATTCCATCTGGCTCAAGATGCAGAAGAAGAATGTCGCGTTCGAACAATTATCCGACATCATGGCGTTTCGCATCATCGTGCCGGATAAGGGTGATTGCTACGCGGCGCTTGGCGCCATCCATTCCGCCTATCGCGTGGTGCCGGGCCGCTTCAAGGATTGGATTTCAACGCCCAAGACCAATGGGTATCAAAGCGTCCATACCGGCGTGACGGTGCCGGAACGGCGCAATGCCAAGATTGAAGTGCAAATCCGCACCAAGGAAATGCATGATATCGCGGAAAATGGTGTGGCGGCGCATTGGTCCTATAAGCAAGGTGCCCCAGATGCGCGCGATCAACGCCGCTACCCTTGGGTGCGCGACCTTTTGGAAATTCTGGAAAATGCGGTGGAGCCGCAGGAATTTCTGGAACACACCAAGCTTGAACTGCACCGTGATCGGGTTTTCTGCTTCACGCCCAAAGGCGATTTGATCGAATTGCCGCGTGGCGCCACGCCAGTTGACTTCGCCTATGAGGTCCATAGCCAGGTCGGCGATACCACTGTTGGCGCCAAGGTGAATGGCAAGATCGTACCGCTGCGCCATGCGCTGGAAAATGGCGATCAGGTGGAAATCATCACCGCGCGCGGCGGCACGCCCAATCCGGGGTGGGAACGCTTTGTTGTCACCGGCAAGGCGCGGGCGCGCATCCGCCGCGTTAATCACGCACGCCAGCGTTCCGAACAACGTGAAGAAGGCCGCAGCGCCATTGCCAAGGCGTTCCGCGCCGCAGGGCTCGATTTTTCTGAAAAGCTCGCTGAACCCGCGATCAAGCCGCTGAAGCAGGCGGATTTTGAGGCGATGTGCGTGGCCGTTGCCACCGGCAACCTGTCGCCGCGCGATGTGCTGCATACTGCTGTGCCGGAATTACGCAGCGCCGCGCGCGGGGCGGACCCGCTGCCATTGGCACGCCCGCGCGGGCGGCTTGGTGCGGGGCCCACGCTGATGCCGGGCAAGGCCGAACGCCCTTCGGCGGCCAAGCGCGATGCCGCGATGGGGGTGAAGGGGCTGGTCACCGGCATGGCGGTCAGCTTTGCCGGTTGCTGCCACCCGCTGCCGGGGGATCGTATTCTTGGCATTGTCACCACTGGGCGCGGGGTCACGATCCATCGCCAGGATTGCCACGGGCTGCAGGCTTTCGCGGCCACGCCCGAGCGCTTCATTGATGTGGATTGGGATTATGAGGGTGCCAACAAGGGGGCGCATGTGGCGCGGGTGGAATTGGTGGCGGAAAACCGCCCGGATGCGCTGGCGGGTGTCACTACCGCGATCGCGCGACAGGAAGGCGCGGTGAATAGCCTTCGCATTACCAACCGCGCTGCCGAATGGTGCGAAGTGATGGTGGATGTAGAAGTACGCGATATTTCCCACCTGACTGCCGTGCTGGCGGCGCTGCGCGCCTGCCCTGGCATCACCCAGGTGGAACGCGGCAAGGGTTAGGACAGCCCATGATCATCGGCATTGGTTCGGATATTCTGGATATCCGGCGTATCGAACGCACCATTGAACGCCATGGGGACCGCTTTCTGGAGCGGATCTTCACCACGGCGGAGCGCGCCAAGGCGGAAAAGCGGACGGAACGCATCCGCGCCGCCACCTATGCCAAGCGCTTCGCGGCGAAGGAAG
>CAIMVB010000512.1 GCA_903844785.1 uncultured Rhodospirillales bacterium
CGCCATGGCCTATGCGCCTTTTGATCTCAGCGGCAAGGTGGCGCTGATCACCGGCGGCAATTCCGGCATTGGGCTTGGCATGGCGCGCGCGCTGGCAGAAGCCGGTGCGGATATCGCGATATGGGGCAGCAATCCCGCGAAAAATGCGGCGGCTTTGGAAAGCCTGAAGCCGCTTGGCGTTCGCCTGCACACGACGGTCTGCGATATTGGCGATGAAGCCGCGGTGGAAGCCGCTTTCGCTGAAACCCTTACCGCACTTGGCCGGGTGGATGCCTGCTTTGCCAATGCCGGCACCTATGGCCATGCGTCCCGCTTCACCGCGCTGGAAACCAGTGAATGGCAGCGCGTGATGCGCATCAATCTGGATGGCGCCTTCTTCACGCTGCGCGCCGCCGCGCGGCATATGGTGGAGCGCGGCGGCGGCGGTTCCCTGTTAGCCACTGCATCGCTGGCCGCCATTGAAGGGGCGGCGCGCAATGCCCATTACGGCGCGACCAAGGGCGCGCTGGTCGCCATGATCCGCGCGCTGGCCGTGGAAATGGCGCGGCATGGCATTCGCGCCAATGCCATCCTGCCCGGCTGGATCGAAACCGCCATGACGGCCGGCAGTGTGGCGGATGAGCGTTTCAGCGGCGCCGTGCTGCCCCGCATCCCGGCCAAGCGCTGGGGCCAGCCGGCGGATTTCGGCGGCATTGCGGTTTATCTGGCGAGTGAGGCTTCGGCCTATCATTCCGGGGATTGCCTGGTGATTGATGGCGGCTATTCGCTGTTTTGAGCCTCCCCCTCTGGACCATGGGGCGGTGCTTGGGTTAGGAAGACGCTGCGTTGCCCCTGTGGCGGAACGGTAGACGCAGACGACTCAAAATCGTCCGCCCGTAAGGGCATGGGAGTTCGAGTCTCCCTGGGGGCATTCCTTTCCAAATATCGCTGTTTCATCTGCTTTGCGCGTTGCGCAAGGCTTCAAGGCGAAGCGCGCTTGCCAGCGGCAAGCTTTGGTCGGCCCGCGCCGAATCCACCTCAGCCACCAGCGCGGCAAGGCTTTGGCCCTTTTGCGCTGCCTGCGTTTCCAGTACCGCCCAGAATGCCGGCTCAAGCGCGACCGAGGTCGCATGCCCCGCCAGGCGGAAGGAACGTTTGTTAAGGTGGCCTTTCATGCCTTGCGGTCCGCAAGCGAAGGGCTGATCATCGTCTCAGGCCGCACAAGCCGATCAAATTCCGCGGCACTGACGCTGCCAAGTTCAAGTGCTGCCGCGCGCAAGGTAAGGTTTTGCGCCAGCGCATATTTCGCAATCTCTACCGCACGATCATAGCCAATCACCGGGGCCAGGGCTGTGACCAGCATGGGCGATTTCGCCAAATTTTCCGCAATACGCGGCAAGTTCGGATTAAGCTTTGCCACCATATGTTCTGCAAAGCTGCGCGCCGCATCACCAAGCAAGGATGCGCTTTCCAGCACGCATTGGATGATGAGTGGCTTGAAGACATTCAACTGCAAATGCCCCTGCGCCCCTGCAATGGTGATGGCGGCATGATTACCCATCACGCGCGCCGCCACCATGCTCAGCGCTTCGGCCTGGGTCGCATTCGTCTTGCCCGGCATGATGCTGCTGGAAAGCCCATCATCCGGTAGAATGAGTTCCGCGAAACCGCCGCGCGGCCCACTTCCCAGAAGGCGAATGTCGTTGGCGATTTTGGTAAGAGATACCGCAGCCGTATTCATCTCACCCGAAAGCGCCACAAGCGCGTCATGCGCTGCCATGGCTTCGGATTTTTCAGCCAGCGGCGCGAAAGCTTCCCCGGTGCGTTCAGCAAGAATGGCGCAGAAAAGCCGGTCAAAATCGGGGTGCCGGTTCAAGCCGCTGCCAGCTGCGGTGCCGCCTTGGGGCAGTAGCAGCAAATCAGGCAGGGCCTGAGAGATCCGGGTGATATTACGTTCAACCTGTACCGCCCAAGTGGCGCATTCCATACCAAGCGTGATTGGCACGGCATCCATCAAATGCGTCCGGCCAAGCTTCACAATATCGCGCCATTCGGCGGCCTTGGCGGCCAGCGCCGCATGTAGCACTGCAAGCCCTGGCAGTAGTTCATGCCGCAATACGGCCAGCGCTGCGATATGCATCACAGTCGGGAATGAATCATTGGATGATTGGCATAGATTGACGTGATCATTCGGGTGCACGGGATGGCGCGCACCCAATGCGTGGCCGAGGAATTCATTCGCCCGATTGGCGATGACTTCATTGGCATTCATATTGGTTTGGGTGCCTGAACCGGTTTGCCAAATGGGTAGCGGAAATTCCGCATCATGCAGGCCAAGTTCAATTTCCGCCGCCGCTTGTTGAATGGGCGCCGAGAGGCCCTCCGGCAGCAAGCCCAAGCGCTGATTTGCCGCCGCCGCCACCCATTTCTGGGTGCCCATGGCGCGGATAACCCGAAAATCCAAACGCTGATCGCCAATTTGGAACAGGTGCCGCGCCCTTTCGGTTTGCGCGCCCCAATATCTGCCCGCCGGAATCGATACCTCACCCAAGGCATCTTTCTCTCGGCGGAATTCAGCCATGTCATTGGGTTTCATGGTTTTTTCCTGATGTATAAATAATATTGCAAAGGAATTTATTTCCCATATGCTAATGATCCCGTCATCAGAAATGGGGAGGTTACAGGCATGAACTACAAAATCGAAACCATTGAAGGCATTGGCAAGGTCATGGGCGATAAATTGCGCGCCATTGGCATTGCCGATACGGCATCCTTGCTGGCCAAAACCGCAACCCCGAAGGATCGCGCTGCGGTTGCGGCCAAAAGCGGCATTTCCGGTAAGCTTATCCTTAAATTCGCCAATCGCGCCGATCTGATGCGCGTGAATGGCGTGGGTGAGGAATATGCGGATCTGCTGGAAGCCGCGGGCGTGGATACGGTGCCGGAACTGGCGCAGCGCAAGGCACAAAACCTATTTGATGCCTTGACCAAAACCAATGTGGAAAAAAAGCTGGTGCGCCAAACGCCACCGCTCAGCGCCGTGAAAAGCTGGATCGCAGCCGCGAAAGATATGCCACGGGTGCTGCAATACTGAATAACGTGGGCGACATTCGCTGTTGATCATTACGCTGAATAGCTTGCGATCTCGATCAAATTACCATCGGGGTCGCGGCAATAGACCGACATGATGGGCCCAAGCGCGCCGGCTTTCGCCACCGGGCCCAGTTCTATTGTCACGCCGCAGGCGCGCAGATATTCCGCCACCTGTTCGGCCTTCATTGTCACCACGAAGCACAAATCATCCGTGCCTGGCACCCCGCCGGCAGCCCCGGTGAACCATTCTTCCTGTGTTGCCGAAACGGGGCGCAGATTGATCTTCTGCCCGCCGAAGCGAAGGGATGTGCGGCGATGCGGGCCGAATTCCTCCCGCTCCATCCCCAGCACGCGCTGATACCAGGAAGCGGCAATTTCAACATCGCGGCAGGTAATGACCAAATGGTCCAGGCGATCCACGGCAAAACGCATGATGCTTTAACCCTTCTTCGGCAAACGCGCCGTCACTTCGATTTCAATGCGCATGATATCGGTTTGCAGCCCGGCATGGAGCAGCGTGGAAGCCGGCCGCGCCTTGCCAAAATGCTTACGAAAGACCGGCCAGCAGGGTTCCCAATCTTCACGCCGCGGCACAATGGTCAACACACGCACCACATCATCCAGGGTGCAGCCAGCTTCCGCCAGCGCGCGGGAGATATTGGCAAAGCATTGTTCCGCCTGCGCCACCACATCGGGTGCGATGGTCATGGTGGCGTAATCATAGCCCGTGGTGCCAGAAACCCAGACATAATCGCCATCCACCACCGCGCGGGAATAGCCGATTTCCGCTTCGAATTTGGACCCGGAGGAAATCAGGCGGCGATGGGTCATGGGTTATTCCTTTTCTTTACCCAACCATCGGCCCGCCGCATTTTTCCGGGCGGAATTTGCGTTCGGTGGAGGCTGGAAATTTCGCAAGCTTATCGGCGGGCCGGATTGGGCGACGGACCAATTCGCCACCGCAATTCGGGCAAAGCCCGCCTGGCAGTTTCGTGCGCGCGCAATCCACGCACCAGGTGCATTCAAAAGAACAGATCAGCGCATCACGGCTTTCAGGCGGCAAATCCCGCCCGCAGCATTCGCAATTGGGTCTCAGTGCCAGCATCAGTCTTCCCCCTTCACGGCGTTGCCACGATGCGCGCAACAATACGCCGCACGATGGGCAGCACCACCAGCACGGTTGGGAAGGCGATGATCCAGGAGGAAATCCAGGCAATCGGCCAACGTGCCAGAAACTCCGCCCCCGGCCCCAGCGCCAAAAGCGTTGAGATGCCGGAGATGATGATGGTCATGATCCCAGAAAGGATGAAGCCCGTCACCGGCAGCATGAAGCGCGCCGGCAGACGACGATCACCCGCCGCGCTCACTCCAGCCCCTCATAGAAATCATTGCCCTTGTCATCCATGACGATGAAGGCCGGGAAATCCTCAACCTCAATCCGCCAAACGGCTTCCATGCCGAGTTCGGGATATTCCAGCACTTCCACCTTCTTGATGCAGTCCTGCGCCAGGCGCGCGGCGGGGCCACCGACGGAACCCAGATAGAAGCCGCCATAATTTTTGCAGGCATTCAAAACGGCTTTGGAACGATTGCCCTTGGCCAGCATCACCATGGAACCACCGGCCTTCTGGAAGGCTTCCACATAAGAATCCATCCGCCCCGCCGTGGTGGGGCCGAAGGAACCGGTTGCCATGCCCGTCGGCGTTTTCGCCGGGCCCGCGTAATAAACCGGGTGATCCTTCATATATTGCGGCAGGCCCTGCCCGGCATCGATGCGTTCTTGCAGCTTCGCATGGGCAATATCACGCGCCACAACCACGGTGCCGGTTAGGCTCACGCGCGTCTTCACCGGGTATTTGGAAAGCGTGGCGCGGATGTCGCTCATGGGGCGGGATAGATCAATCTTCACCACTTCGCCATTCAGGATATCGGCGGTGGCTTCGGGCAGATATTTCGCGGGATCATGTTCCAGATCTTCGACGAAAACGCCTTCCGGCGTGATCTTCGCCTTGATCTGCCGATCGGCGGAACAGGAAACGCCAATGCCAATCGGCAGGCTCGCGCCATGCCGCGCAAGCCGCACCACGCGCACATCATGGCAGAAATACTTGCCGCCAAACTGCGCGCCGATGCCAAGGTTCTGCGTGAGTTTATGCACCTCCGCTTCCAGTTCCGTATCGCGGAAGGCGTGGCCGGAAAGATCGCCCGAATTCGGCAGCGCGTCCAGCCATTTCGTGCTGGCCAGCTTCACGGTCTTCAGAGTCGCTTCCGCGCTGGTGCCGCCAATGACAATCGCCAGATGATAGGGCGGGCAAGCGCTGGTGCCGAGCGTCTTGATCTTATCTTCCAGAAAAGCCAGCAGCTTCGGCTTGTTCAGCAC
>CAIMVB010000513.1 GCA_903844785.1 uncultured Rhodospirillales bacterium
GAGCAGATGCGGCGCTTCAATGGTAACTACTCCGCGTGGCCCCGCGAGATGCGCAAGCCCCGCCGCAAAATCCACCACATCCGGGACATGCGCCAACACATTATTGGCAATCACCAAATCCGCATGGCCGCGCCTGGCCACGATATCGCGCGCCGCTTCCTGGCCGAAAAACCGCACTTCTGTCGGCACGCCAGCGGCCACCGCACTGGCCGCGACATTAGCCGCCGGTTCCACCCCCAGGCAGGGAATACCGATCGTCACAAAATTCCGCAGCAAATAGCCATCATTGCTGGCGATTTCGACCACGAAGCTTTGCGCGCCGAGCGAAAGCCGCTCACGCATCGCCGCCGCATAGCGCGCGGCATGATCAAGCCAGCTCTCCGAAAAAGATGAGAAATAGGCATAGTCGGTAAAAATCGCCTCGGCTTCCACGACATGGTCCAATTGGACCATGCGACAGGTGCCGCAGACCACGGCGGCCAGGGGGTAGCGCGGCAAAGGCGCAGACCCAGGCGGCGGATAATCATTGGCCAAAGGTGTCGCACCCAAATCGCAGAACATGGCGCTGATCGCGCCGCCGCAGGCACGGCAGGCGGTGATGGGGCGGCAGAGCGCGGGTGCATTCATGGCGAAAGAGCATCCTCAATTTCAGCCAGCGCCAAGGCGCGGCCATCTGCGCCGCCGCGCCAGGCTTCATACCAGGCGGCGGTGGCGGCAATGGCGCTGGCGGCATCATGGCGCGGCGCCCAGCCAAGGCTTTGCATGGCAAGGCTACTGTCCAAAGCCAGGCGCTGTGCTTCTTCCATAGGTGGGGCGGGCGCGGCTTGCCACGCAATCGGCGCGCCTGCGGCCGTGCCGTAAAGTTCCAGCACGCGGCGGACGGAAATCTCCGCATCGCGCGGGCCGAAATTCAGCGCGGAGGGTGCCACGCCAGCCCAAAGCGCTTCAGCATGCAGCAGATAGCCGCGCAGCACATCCAGCACATGCTGGAAAGGGCGCGTTGCGTCCGGGCGACGGATAATGAGCGTTTCACCCGCCATGCGCGCGCGGACCAAATCGGGGATCAGTCGCTCTGCCCCGAAATCACCGCCGCCAATCACATTGCCGGCGCGCGCGGTGGCAATGGTGCCGATCTCGGCCCCGAAACTCGCGCGCCAGGAAGCCACCGCGATTTCGCAAGCGGCCTTGGAAGCGCTGTAAGGATCATGCCCGCCAAGTGGATCATTTTCGCGAAAGGCGCGGCCCTGATTGTCGTTGCGATAGACCTTATCGCTGGTGATCATCAGCGCTGCCCGCACATCCGCGCCGCGCAAAGCCTGCATCAGATTGATGGTGCCGGTAACGTTACTGGCGAAGGTTCCCTCTGGGTCGCGATAGCCGCGCCCGACCAAGGCTAGCGCTGCCAAAAGCAACACAATCTCTGGCCGCGCCGCCTGCACGGCGGCCTGCACCGCCGCCACATCGCGCAAATCCCCGATGCGGGACGCGATGGCGGGCCGTAAAGCGACAAAGGGTGAGGGGCCGGCTTCCGGCGCCAGAGCAAAGCCGGTTACCGCCGCGCCCAGATTTTCCAGCAGCAGCGCAAGCCAGGCGCCCTTGAAGCCGGTATGGCCCGTGAGCAGCACGCGCTTGCCGCGCCAAAAAGCGGCGGAAGGCTGGCGCATCACCACTTCTTCCAGGGTGCCGCGCCGCTTTGCCAAAGCCCTTCCAGTACATCGCGGTCGCGCGGCGTATCCATAGGGTGCCAGAAGCCGCGATGGTCAAAGGCGCGCAACTGGTCATCCGCCGCTAAGCGCTTCAGCGGCGCCTGTTCCCAAACGCAATCATCGCCCTCTATACGGCCCAAAACGCGGGGGGAGAGCACAAAAAACCC
>CAIMVB010000514.1 GCA_903844785.1 uncultured Rhodospirillales bacterium
ATCACGCACAAGGACGAAATAACCATCCATGGAGCCGTCTGGATAAAACAAGGGGATAAAGACGCTTTCCACATAGCGCCGCCCCATGCCCTTATATTGCCGCCAACCTTCGGTGCGCGTGGTCTCACCGCGCCTGACTGCTTGCACCTGCGGCAGAGTTTCCGCTGAAGCATGGCGCCCCAATACCTGCGCCACGCTGCGCCCAATGGTTTGTTCCGGCGTCAGGCCGGTAAACCGATAAAATTCCTGGTTATTATAACGAAATTTTCTGTTTTTATCGAAATACGAAACCCGCGCGGGCATCGCATCCAAAATGCCGCGCATGACATGGGCATCGGTAAAGGGCAGCAAAAGTTGCACCGCACCCGCCGCTTGGCCGTTAGGCTTGGCGTTTGCCGTCTGGGTCGAAGACATAGCCTGCTCCTCTCACGGTGCGGATGATGCGGGGGTTGGTGGGGTCTGCTTCCAGCTTTCGGCGAATGCGCGCGATGCGGACATCGATCGATCGGTCAAAGGCTTCTTCCCCATGCGGATGCGCAAGATCGAGCAGCCTTTCACGCGTCAGCACACGGCCAGGACGCGCGGCAAAAGCCGCCAGCAGATCATATTCACGCGGGTGAAGCGCCAGCCTTTGCTGGTCTGGGCCGATCAGGCAGCGGTCTTCCAGATCCAGGGTTTTATCGCCCATCCGCACCAGGGCAGGCGCGGCTTCGGGCATTTGCGCCTTATTGCGGCGGCGCAACACCGCGCGGATGCGGGCAAGCAATTCACGCGGGTCACAGGGCTTGGCCACGTAATCATCCGCGCCCACTTCAAGCCCCGCCACACGGTCCACAACATCGGCAGCGCCGGTCAGCATAATGATGGCGGGGTCGCCAAATTCTCCCCCGTGTAAGCCCCGCGCCAGGGAAAGCCCATCTTCGCCCGGCATGTTCAGATCAAGCACCACAAGGTCTGCCGGGGCGGCGCGCAAGGCATCCTTCAGCGCCGCGCCATCACCCACGCTGCGGACATTCAGCCCGTGCAGACGCAAATATTCAGCCAAAACCCCGCAAAGCGCGGCATCATCATCGGCGATGATGAGTTCAACGCTCACGGCATGGCCGGGGCAGGTGCGGCAGGGCGAAATCGCTTGGGGTCAAAAGCCTGTCGCTCAGCCCCAAAGAACGCCGCCGCCTTTTGGCGAAACGCGGATATGTGCATAACATCCTTCTGAAATTATCTTTTTGACTCTTTCTAAGTGGAATTTAGTTGATGCATACATCGCATACGGTTTTTGCATAACTACTTAAATCCGCTTGGAACCAATTAAATTCAATCACATTTTCGCGAAGTTCGCGCTTTAGTTGACAGCGAAGCCCCTTTGGAACCAATTTTTCGGATGGTGATAGGTCGCGCTACCAACGCATAGCTGCGGTTCGGGCGCGCTGCGCCCATTGATTTCGGAGGGGAAGCCACATGGCCGGTAGATTGGCGGGTAAGCTTTGTTTCGTGACGGCCGCAGGCCAGGGCATCGGCCGGGCCACGGCGCTGGCCATGGCCGCCGAAGGCGCGCGCGTGGTGGCAACAGACCGAGACCCAGCGCTGCTCGGGACACTCGCCGCCCCGGGCCTGACCACCGCGCCATTGGATGTGCTGGATGATGCGGCCATTACCGCCGCCGCCAAGGCCGCCGGGCCGGTGGATATCCTGTTCAATTGCGCGGGTTTTGTGCACCAGAACACCATCCTGAGCTGCACGGACCAGGAATGGGATTTCGGCTTTGCGCTCAATGTGCGGGCCATGTGGAAGGTGGCTCAGGCCTTCATCCCCGGCATGCTGGCCAAGGGCGGGGGCAGCATTGTGAATATGTCTTCCGCCTGTTCTTCCGTGAAAGGCGCGCCCAACCGCTTTTTGTATGGCACCACCAAGGCGGCCGTGGTGGGCCTCACGAAATCCATCGCCACCGAATATGTGGCCCAGGGGATTCGCTGTAATTGCCTTTGCCCCGGCACGGTGGACACGCCTTCCCTGCATGATCGCATCGCCGCCAATGCCGCCGCTGCCGGTTCGGTGGAAGCCGCCCGTACGGCCTTTGTCGCCCGCCAAGCCATGGGC
>CAIMVB010000515.1 GCA_903844785.1 uncultured Rhodospirillales bacterium
CGGACGAGCTTGGAGGGCTGATAGGTACGCTTCACGATACTTCTCCCAGGGGGTCGTAGCCATAAGGCAAAGAAAGAGCGCCGGCGGCGGGCCATTCGCAGGTCCACCCCGGCGGGGTCGGGACGTATAGGAAGACCGGGCGCTATCCGTCAACCACGCGCTTCGCCGAAGCCGATTGACGCTGGGCGAAAGCGGCCCGCATCATCCCCTTCAACAAGCCGCCAGACCCTTTGGGCCAGGCGATGGGGGAAGGAAATGGCCACGCCGCTTTACGATACCCTTCTGGTCAATCTGCGCCTGGCCGATGGCGGGGCGCCTGGACGGGCGCTGGCGCTGAAGGATGGGCGGATCGCCGCCATCCTGCCGCCGGATGCCCCAGCACCCCCGGCAGGGCAGATTCTGGACCTGGATGGGGATTTGCTGCTGCCCGCCCTGGTGGATGGGCATATGCATCTGGATAAGACTCTGTTCGGCCTGCCCTGGACTCCCCATGCGGCGGAGCCCTTCCGCATGAGCCGGATTGCGACTGACCAGGCGCTGCTCCCTTCCCTCCCCCTGGATACCGCCGCACGGGCCGGGGCGCTGATCCGGCGCTGTGTGGCCAATGGCACAGCGCATATCCGCACCCACGCCGATATCACCCCCGCCTTCGGGCTTTCTGCCCTGGAAGGCGTGTTGGCCGCGCGGGAAGCGCATCAGGCAGCGGCGACGGTGCAGGTGGTGGCCTTCCCCCAGGCTGGCGTGATGCGCGCCGGGGGCAAGCCCATGCTCGACCTGCTGGATGCGGCCATTGCTGCGGGGGCGGAACTGATGGGCGGCATTGACCCCTGTGAGGTGGACCGCGACCCGCGCGGGCAATTGGATGGCATTTTCGCCATTGCGGAAAAGCGCGGCGTGGGCGTGGACATTCATTTGCATGAACCAGGCGAGCTTGGCCTGTTCAGCCTGCTTGAAATCTGCGCCCGCGTGCGTACGCATGGCATGGCGGGGCGCGCCACCATCAGCCATGGCTTCTGCCTTGGCGCTATTTCAGAATCAAAACAGAAAGCCGCCGCCGAGATGATGGCAAAGGCCGGCGTTGCTTTGGTGACGCATGGCGCGGGCAATGCCACCATGCCGCCGCTCATGCTGCTGCGCCGCGCCGGGGTGCGCGTGTTTTGTGGCAATGATGATGTGCGCGATACCTGGAGCCCCTATGGCAATGCCGATATGCTGGAACGGGCTTCCGTGGTCGGCTGGCGGGAAGATTTGCGCCATGATCCGCTGCTGCTGGAATTATTCGCCATGGTGTCATCTGAAGGCGCGGCCGCGCTTGGCATTGCGGGGCATGGCATAGCGCCCGGGAACCCCGCGCATTTCTTCACCCTTAATGCCGAGAATATTCCGGATGCGATTGGCGCGCATCCGCCGCGCCGGCGTGTCTTTTACGCTGGGCGATTAGTTGCGGAAAATGGCGAATGGAGGCAAGCGGCATGACCAGCACAGCGGAAGAAGCGGGGGTTTTCGATTTCATCGTCTCTGGCGCTGGTTCCGCCGGGGCGGCGGTGGCGGCCAGGCTTTCGGAAGATGGGCGCTATTCCGTGCTGCTGCTGGAAGCGGGGCCGCCGGATCGCAACCCGTGGATTCACATTCCGCTCGGGTTTGCAAAAGTTTACGCGAATTCGGCGATCAATTGGTGCTTTGAAAGCCAGCCTCAAGAGCGATTGAATGGCCGGAAGTTCTTTGTCCCCCGCGGCAAGACATTGGGCGGCACCAGTTCCATCAATGGCATGGTTTATATGCGCGGCCATCCGCGCGATTATGATTCCTGGCGCCAGCGCGGCTGTACGGGCTGGGATTATGATTCAGTTTTGCCCTACTTCAAGAAAAGCGAGAACCAGGCGCGCGGAGAAGATGAGTTTCACGGCGTTGGCGGGCCGCTCAATGTCTCGGACCATACCGGCACGACGGCATTGACTGAGGCCATGATCAGCGCGGCGGAACAGGCCGGCATTCCGCGTAACCCGGATTTCAATGGCCGCGTGCAGGAAGGCACAGGGTATTATCAATCCACCACCAGCGCCAACCGGCGTTGGAGTTCAGCCCGCGCCTATCTGGCGCCCGCCAAGGGGCGCGCCAATCTTGATATCCGCACCAATGCCCATGCGACGCGCGTGGTAATTGAAAATGGCCGCGCCACCGGGCTTGAATATCAAGATCGCGGTGGGCGCAAATTGGTGCGCGCGCGGCGTGAGGTGATTGTCTCCGGCGGGGCTTACGGATCGCCGCAATTATTGCAGTTATCCGGGTTGGGGCCGGCGGAGCATTTGCAGGCCATGGGCATTCCGGTGCTGCACGATATGCCGGCGGTGGGGGCCAATTTGCATGATCATTTCTGCGTTTATTTGATGTGGCGCTGCGCCAAGCCTGTTACCTTCAATGATCTGGAAAATAGCTGGCCGCGCAAGATTGCTGCCGCTTTGCAATATGGCTTGTTTCGCAGCGGCCCCATGGCGGTGAATGCTGTGCGCACGGGGGTATTGACCAGAACCGACCCGCGCCTGGAACAGCCGGATTTACAGATCAATCTACTGGAATGGAGCACGCTGGAACGCAACAAAAAGGGTGTCATTCCGCATCCTTTTTCGGGCTTCACGCTAAGCCCGGTGCATCTGGCCCCGGAAGGGCGCGGCACGGTGCGGCTCGCGAGCCCCGATCCGTTTGCCG
>CAIMVB010000516.1 GCA_903844785.1 uncultured Rhodospirillales bacterium
ATGCGAATGCGCTGGCCCTTGCGCAAATACCCATCCTTCACGCGCACCAGAATGATCACGCCAAGGTAAGCATCATACCAGCTATCAACCAGCAGCGCTTTGGTGGTGGCGGATGCATCGCCTTTCGGTGGCGGCAGGCGCTCCACAATGGCTTCCAGTACGCCTTCAATATTCAGCCCTGTCTTGGCGCTGATCATCACGGCATCTGATGCATCAAGCCCGATCACATCTTCAATCTGCTGCTTCACACGATCAGGTTCCGCCGCCGGCAGGTCAATCTTATTCAGCACGGGCACAATTTCATGCCCCGCATCAATCGCCTGATAGACATTGGCGAGTGTTTGCGCTTCCACGCCCTGAGACGCATCCACGACAAGCAGAGAACCTTCACAAGCGGCGAGCGACCGGCTGACTTCATAGGCGAAGTCCACATGGCCGGGCGTGTCCATCAAATTCAGCACATAGGTTTTGCCATCCTTGGCGGGGTAGGTGAGCCGTACGGTCTGCGCTTTGATGGTGATGCCGCGCTCCCGCTCCAGCTCCATATTATCCAGGACCTGTTCCTTCATTTCGCGCGCGGAAAGCGCGCCGGTCTGCTGGATCAGCCGGTCAGCAAGCGTGGATTTCCCATGATCGATATGGGCGATGATCGAGAAATTGCGGATCAGCGAAAGCGGCGTGTCAGTCATGATGGTCCCGGGGGTGCGGGCGCGGAGTAGCGCCGGCGTTTTCAAAGGCGGAGATAAGGCAGCAGGCCCGGAAGTCAAACGCCCGTTTCACTGGGGCCTGGGCAGCATTGGCGCCGGAGCATTTTCAAGCCAAGTGATCTCACTTGGCGGCTCGGAAAATGCGACCAAAACGGCAGCCTAGTGCCCTTTTGCTGCGCCTGTTCGCGGCAAAAGGGGCGCTAGGCGCCACATGGCGATGGCGCCCAGCAGCGGCCCGATGCCAAGCAGCGCAAAACCCGCCGACATGCCAAGCATTTCCATGGCCCGCGGCAGTGCCCAGATTGTCCCGGCCGTCAGCAAAAAGCCAAGCGAGGTCTGCACCGTCAGCATGGTGCCAACGTAATCCGGCGGCGAAAGGCTGACGATGCAGGCGGAAAACTGCGCGGAATCGGCCACCACCGTCAGGCCCCAAATAAAGGCGATGCCGAGTGCTAGGATGGGCCAAGCGCTGGCTGGGCCAATCAGCAAGGCGCAGGTGCCGGAAGCCAACATGCAAACCCCCGCCACCTTGGCGCGATTCCAGCGATCCGCGGCAAGCCCCGCCAGGATGCAGCCCAAGGCGCCGGCCGCTACCACGGCAAAAACCCATGGCCCGATGGCCGGGCTTTCCAGCACGGCGGCCAGGAAAACCCCAATCCAGGCCCACATGGCATAGAGTTCCCACATATGGCCAAGATAGCCGAGATTGGCCAAGCGCAGCCCCTTATTGCGCCAGGCTTCCAGCATCTGCGCCGGGCGAAAGGGCGGGCGGGCGCCCAGCAATGGCCCCGGCTGAAAGCCCAGGATCAGCAGCCCGCCAAGCCCTGCCAAAAGGCCAGCCCCGGCATGGGCCACGCGCCAATCCAACACCCCCACCAGCGCCGGCAGCGCATGGGGCAAAGCGGAACCCAGCGTCACCGCCCCCACAACCAGCCCGATCAGCAGGCCAAGATCCCCCTTGGCCCAGGAAGCGGCGAGTTTCATCCCCACGGGATAAACCCCGGCCATGGCTGCGCCTGCGATGAAACGCAGCAGCAGCGCCATATCGCCCGCCGGCGCCACCAGGGTTTGCGCGAGCGTCGCCGCCGCCGCCAGTAATGCGCAGCCCAAGAACAACCAACGCGCCGGCCAACGATCGGCAAGGGAGAAAACCGCACTCAGCAAAGTGCCAAAGACAAAGCCCAATTGGACGCAGGCGGTCAGCCAGGCGGCGCGGCTTGGTGAGATCAGTCCCTCCGCCAGCAGCGCCGGCACCGCAGCGGTGCCGGCGAACCAGACGGAAAGCGTCAGCACAATCGCGCCCACCAACAGCGCCATATTGCGGCGCTTGCTGGTGGGTAGCGCTGTCATGCGCGCAGCACGGCGCCGGTCACTTTCGCCACCGCAGCGACAATCTTCTCCGCCACGGCTTCAATTTGTGCGTCGGTCAGCGTTGCCTCACGCGGCTGGATGGTCACTTGCAGGGCCAGGCTGACCTTGCCTTCCGGCAGCTTATCCCCGGCATAGCGGTCAAACAGCACGACATCCGTGATCAGCGTGCGTTCCGCCCCACGCGCGGCGCGCAGCAGCGCTTCCGCCGCCACACCCTCATCGACCAGGAAGGCGAAGTCGCGTCGTAGTGGCTGGAAGGCCGGCAGATCAGGCGCCCCCTTCTTGCGGCGCTTGGGTTCGGGGATGGCATCCAGAAACACCTCGAAAGCTACGGCGGGGCCGGGCAGGTCGAGCGCCGCCAAAATGCGCGGATGGATTTCGCCAAAGCGGGCCAAAACGGTTTTCGGCCCTTGCCGCACCTGGCCGGAACGACCGGGATGATAAAAGCCCGGCGCATCGGCGGTGACGGAAAGCGCTGCCATGGGCAGGCCAAGTGCGGCCAGCACCGCCATGGCATCGCCCTTGGCATCCAGCGCATCCACGCCGCGTGACGCTTCCGCCCAATGGCGCGGTGTAGCGCCATGGCGGACCCCGGCGGCCACAGCCGCTTGGCCTTCCGGCGTCACATCCTGATAGGCAGCGCCGATTTCACACAGCGCCACATCGGCAAAACCGCGCGCCGCATTGCGCCCCGCCGCCAGCAGAAGCGACGCCACGGGCGTTGGGCGCATCTGGTCCAGATCTTCCGCGATGGGGTTTTCCAGCCGCAGCGCCGCAGGTGTTTCTCCGAATAGCGCCGCGGTTTTGGATTCCATAAAGGCGAAGGTCACTGCTTCCTGCATGCCGCGCGCCGCCAGCACGCGCCGCGCCAAAGATGCCCGCGCCTGCTTCGCTGTGAAGGCGGGTGGCGGGATGATGCCGCTGACGGGCAGTGATACCGGCGTGATAGTATTCAACCCGCGAATACGCAGCACTTCTTCGATCAAATCGCATTCGGGTTCTATTTCGGCGCAGCCTTCGGCAGCGGCCTTGGCGCGTTCAGGGGATAGTTCAGCCGCCTGAGCCAAGGCGCCCTTGCCCGCCACATCATTGCGCCAGCTTGGCACATTGACGGTGACGCGCGCCGTATCCCGCGCCGCTACGGTGAAGCCAAGGCTTTGCAGGATTTCCACGGCCCGATCCGGCGCCACATCATCGCCGCCATAGCTCGCCAGGCGTTCAAAGCGCAGGCTGGCTTGGCGCTGCCAGGCGGGTTCAGGGCCGGCGCCGACCACTTCACTGGCCTCACCGCCGCAAATCTCCATCATCGCCTGAGTCGCAAGATCAAGTGCCAAGCGCGGCAAAGCCTGATCAACACCGCGTTCGAAGCGGGCGCGTGCATCGGTGCGCACATCATGGCGCCGGCCGGAAAGCGCGATGCGCACGGGGTCGAAAATCGCGCATTCGATGAAGCATTCGGTGGTAGCTTCATCGCAGCCGGTCGCTTCGCCACCGATAATGCCGCCGAGCGCTTCCGGCCCGGCCTCATCGGCGATGATGCCATCTTCCGGCGTCAATTCATAAGTCTTGCCATTCAGCGCGAGCAGGCTTTCGCCTTCATGCGCCATGCGCATGGTGAGGGTTTTGCCCTTCACCTTTGCGGCGTCGAAAACGTGCAAAGGGCGGCCCAGGCCATAGGTGAATAGATTGGTCACATCCACCAGCGCATTGATTGGGCGCTGGCCAATCGCCACCAGCCAATCCTGCAACCATTTCGGTGAAGGTCCATTCTTCACACCACGAATGGCGCGGCCCAGCACATAGTCACAAGCGCGCGGATCAGCGATTTCCCAAACCAGCGGCGACGGATAGGCGGGCTTGATCGCGGGTTCAGGC
>CAIMVB010000517.1 GCA_903844785.1 uncultured Rhodospirillales bacterium
GCTTGTCGGACAGGAAGTAATTCGCCGCATGGGGATGCAGCAGCGCCATGCCGCAATCATGCAGCGTCATGTCGCAATATTGCCCTTGGCCGGATTTTTCCCGCTCATGCAGCGCCATCAGAATGGCGATGGTGGAAAACAGACCCGTGGCGATGTCCACAATCGGCGTGCCAAGCCGGGTTGGCCCGGAAGTCTCCGTGCCATTGATGGACATCAGCCCCACCATGGCCTGCAATACCGCATCATAACCGGGGAAGCCGCCAAGCGGCCCTTCACCACCAAAGCCGGATACGCGGCAATGGATCAGGCGCGGGAAGCGCTTGGATAAAACCTGTTCATAGCCAAGGCCCCATTTTTCTATGGAACCAGGCTTGAAGTTTTCCACCAGCACATCCGCACCTTCCAACAGGCGCAGCAGCACTTCCTTGCCGGCGGGTTTGGACAAATCCAGCCCCACGCTTCTTTTATTGCGGTTCACGCCAACGAAATAGGAAGCATCGCCTGCGCTATCGAAGGGCGGGCCCCAATCTCGCACCTCGTCGCCCTGCGGCGGTTCAAGCTTGATGACTTCGGCGCCGTGATCGGACAGCACCATAGTGCAATAAGGGCCACCCAAAACGCGCGTCAGATCAACTACGCGCAGCCCCGCCAGGGCGCCGGCGGAACGCGCCAGGCCTTTGGTGGCAATAGATGCGTCATTCATGCAGCTTGTTTCCTGCCAAAGACCCGGGCGCAGAATTCCGGGTAGGTTTCCATCATCTCATCGCAAATCGGCCCGCGCAGCAGCGCCAATTCTTCGGCCGTTGGGTCGGGCGTGAAGGGCACATCGCCCGTCACGTCAAACGTAAAGCCCGTTGCTTCGCGCACGCTTTCCACCGTCTCACCTGGATGCACGCTCTCCAGCGAAAACCTTGCGCGCTCGGGGTGGAAGCGAAACACGCAGCGCCCCGTCACCAGCGCCTGCGCCGTGCCGCGCCGAAACACACCGGGCGCGGAGACACCGGGGGCGGAGATGTTATCCACCTTCTCCACAAAAACGCGCGGCGTGTGTTCTTCCCGGAACAGGATGGTGCGTGGCGTCATGAAATACATGAAGGCGGAACCAAAGCTGCCGGGAAAACGCACACCCATGCCGGGCCATTCGCCGGTGCCGACCAAATTGAGATTGGCGCTGCCATCAATCTGCCCACCACCCAAAAAGAACAGATCAATCCGCCCCTGGCCGGTCAGGTCAAACAACTCGCGCGTGCCTTCCGTAAACGGATTGCCGCTGCGCTTATGCAGCAGCGAAAGCCGCACAGGATTGCCCTGCTTTTTCACCAGCCAACAAGCGGCAGCGGGCATCGGCGATGCCGCGCCCACCGCGATATGGCGGGCGGGCGGCGCGCTTGGGTCCAGGATCAGCTTCGCCAGCGCAACGGCGATGCGTTCTTCCAGTTTGATCTCGTTCATTCCGCGGCCTGCGCCTTCTGTTCAAACACTTCGCGCGCGCACCAGGCGGCAAAGCCTTCCTCGCTGCGCGCCATGCGCGCATATTCGCTGACATAAGCGCCATCAAAGCCATATTCATCAAGCAGCGCCACCGGGCGCGCGCCGCGCTCAGCAATGGCGATGCCGCTGATATAGGTGGCGTTGATGGCACCGGAAGCGAGGCGTTCATCTTCCAGGAAATTGCCCGGCACCACACGTTCCACCGTGACCAAAGCGCGCTTGGACGCATGGGCAATGGTCGCGCATTCACGCCGCCGCCCGACCCAGACATTGCCTTCCTCATCGGCCATGGCGGCGTGGAAACAGACAAAATCCGGGTTCAGCGCGGGCAGCAGCACAATCGGGTCTTCGCCTTCTTGCGCGAAGGGATTTGGCACTACTTTCCAATCCGGCCGATTGGCCAGGATATCACTCCCGATCAAGCCGCGCAGCGGCATAAACGGCACGCCTTTCTCAGACGCTTGCAGCATGGTGTGAATGGCCGGGCAGGTGGCATCAATCACCTTGATCGTACCAGCGCGCAACGCCGCCGAAAAACGCGGTGCGAAGCCTGCTTCGCCGAGCGACACCGCGCTGGTCTGCACGCTGGTGACGCAACCCGCACCAATCAGGATATCTGTCGCAAAGCCGGATACCGGTACACCCAGCAGGCGCAGATTGCGCACGCCGCGCCGGATCAGTGCCTTGGCCAGCGCGACCGATGGCAGGGAATTATCCGGCGGCAAGGCGAGCATGGCCCCATCGGGCACCTCGGCTGCCAGCGCTTCCAGGCTGATCGGGTTCATGGCGTTCTCCTTCGCGCGCCATGCTACCGGGCGGGGCGGGCGGGGGCTAGGGGCTGATGCGCTTTGCAGACTGGGCTAGAAAGCCCCTATGGAACCCGCGACACTTACCACCCAAAGGCTGATCCTCCGCCCCTGGCGGGATGAGGATTTGGAACCGCTTTTCGGCATTAATGGCGATGCCGAAAGTATGCGCTATTTCGCCGCCACCATGACGCGGGCGGAAAGCGATGCCTGGGCGGCGCGGATGCGCGCGCATTTTGCCGAACATGGCTGGGGCTTTTGGGTCGTGGCGGAAGCCACGAGCGGGGATTTTGTCGGCGTGGTCGGGCTGATGACCATTCCCTGGCAGGCAGCATTCACCCCCGCAGTGGAAATCGGCTGGCGCATCGCACCGGCGTTTCGCCGCAAGGGCTATGCCGAAGAAGCCGCCCGCGCCGCCTTGGCGCATGGCTTTGTCGCGCTGCAGCTTGAAAGCATCGTGGCTTTCACCGTGCCGGTTAATACCGGTTCCTGGATGCTCATGGAAAAGCTTGGCATGCGCGCGGCGGGGGAATTCGATCACCCCCGCCTGCCGGAAGGGCATCATTACCGGCGCCATTTGCTCTATCGTCAAACCCAAACCGCATGGCGTGACGGCGCAGGCTTGGGGTGATAGATCGGGCGCAGTTCAGCTTCATCACGCCAAGTTCAAGGATTGCCCGCCATGCCCGTCTCTCGCCAGGAATTTCGCGATGCCATGGCGCGGCTGGGTGCTGCGGTGAATATCGTCACCACGGATGGCGCGGCGGGGCGGGGTGGCATTACCGCCACGGCCGTCTGTTCCGTGACGGATGACCCGCCAACCCTGCTGGTTTGCCTGAACCGCACCAGCCCGCGCAGCGCGCTGTTTTTGGCCAATGGTGTGCTCTGCGTGAATACGCTTTCCGCCGGGCAGCAAGCGGTCTCCAACGCCTTTTCCGCGCCAAGTGACAAGGCCGATATGGCAAGCCGCTTTGCCGCCGGGGAATGGAGCATGCTTGCCACTGGCGCCCCGGTGCTGGCTGGCGCCGCTGCCAGCTTTGATTGCCGCATCACGGAAGTACTGGAACAAGGCACCCATAGCGTGGTGTTCGCGCGTGTTGAGGCGGTGCGCTTCGCCGATATGGAAGCTGGCTGCCTGATGTATTACGCCCGCGGCTATCACGGCCTGCCTACGGGCCAGTAATCCCTGCGCGCTGGGCCATATTTTTTCACGCTACCGCCCTAATCAAACCGTAAACCCAGCCCAGGTAAGCTGTTGAAAACACCGCGCCGAGGCTGGCCATGACCGATATCACCGTAACCCTTCCCGATCAGCTTGCTGAGGAAATCAGCCGCCGCGCTGAAGCGCTTGGCACCACCGCCGAGGAATGGGTTGCGGCTATGTTGAGCGATATTACCGCCGATTTGCCGGAAGAAGCCGGAGAAGGCGGCGATGATTGGATTTCCCGCTGAATAGCGGTTTACAGCGCCGGGCCTAACGCCTAATCGGCGCGGCCCATGTCCTTCTTCGAAATCCTGCCCCCGTCCGTTCTATTCTTCGCGCTCGGCTTCGCGGCGGCGGCACTGCGTTCTGATCTTTCCGTGCCGGATGCGCTGGCCAAGGCGCTATCGCTTTATCTGATGATGGCAATCGGCCTGAAGGGCGGCATTGCCATCGCGCAGCCTGGTGCGTCGGCCGGCTTGCTGCCGGCGCTCGCGCTTGGCATTGCGCTTTCGGCGTTCTTGCCCCTGCCGGCTTATGGGTTGCTGCGCGCCGCAACGCCTCTCGACAAAGCCACGGCAGCGGCGGTGTCCGCGCATTATGGCTCGGTCAGCGTGGTGACCTTCGCCGCCGCTGTCGGCCAATTGAACGCGACGAATACGCCCTATGAGGGTTTCATGCCCGCCGTGCTGGCGGCGATGGAAACCCCGGCCATCCTGACCGCGCTGCTGATCGCGCGGCGCGGCGGCGCCGCCACTTCCGGCGGGGCCCGCGAAATGGCGCGGGAGGTGTTCCTCAATGGCTCGGTCGTGCTGCTGCTCGGCGCCTTTCTGATTGGCTGGCTGGGCGGTGCGGCGGCAGATCGTCAGCTTGCGCCCTTCATCACCGCGCTTTTCCCCGGCGCGCTTTGTCTTTTCCTGCTTGAGATGGGCATTACCGCGGCGCGGCGCTTGCGGGACCGTGGGCGCGGGCTGGATGTGCGCCTGATTGGCTTTGCCGTGCTGATGCCGCTGATCGGCGGCGCGGCTGGGCTGGCGGGCGGCTGGCTGATCGGGCTTTCCACGGGTGGCGTTGGGCTGATGGCGGTGCTGGGCGCTTCGGCTTCCTATATCGCCGTGCCTGCGGCCATGCGGCTGGCGCTGCCTTCCGCCGATGCCGGGATTTACGTGACCCTTTCCTTGGCGATCACCTTCCCCTTCAATGTGCTGGCTGGCATCCCGCTTTGGCTTTGGGCGGCGCGGCTGGCCACACAATAAGCAAGGGGAGACGGGAAGATGCACGCGCGCAAGAAAATCGAAATCATCGTGGAAGCCGTGCGGGCGGAAGCGGTAACGCTGCTGCTGGACCGTATGGGGGCCACGGGCTGGACGATTCTGCCTGTGCTGGCCGGGCGCGGCCACCAGGGCATTCGCCGCGCTGGGGATCCGGGCGGGGTGGATGATAATGTGCTGGTGCTGTGCATTACCTCGGCCGAAGTCGCTTCGCGTGTGCTGGCGGTGGAGGGTGAATTGCTCGGTGCCCGGCCGGCGATTGTGACGCTATCGGATTGCCAGGTGCTGCGGGCGGATCACTTCTAGATAACAAGCGTTACGGTTTTGGTTGACCGCAAGCGCGGCAAAGGCCTACCAACCGCCCATGGAAAAGGCCTTTGGCGCATCTTCCGGCAGGTTCGGGTTGAAGCGGCGGCGCAGATTTTGGCTTTTTGTGCTGCTGGTCGCTTTGCCAAGCTGGGCCATCGCCGCACCCGATAGCCCCGCCAGCCCCAATCCCCCACGCCAGCAGCGCCCGGCTGCCACCAATGGGGCCGCACGCCCCGCCCCGCCTACCCTGCCGGAACCCTGGGGGCTTTGCGCGGCGGCCATTGCGGCGGCTGAGCGTGATGCGGGCTTGCCAGCTGGTTTGCTCGGTGCCATTGCCAAGGTTGAAACCGGGCGCCGTGCGCCGGATGGCAGCGTGCAGCCCTGGCCCTGGTCCTATAACGCCGCCGGCGATGGGCGCTATGTCGCGTCCCGCCCAGAAGTTATTGAAGAAGTCCGCGCCTTGCAGACGCGTGGCGTGCGGTCAATTGATATTGGCTGCATGCAGATCAATCTGCTGCACCACCCAACCGCGTTTCCGGATTTGGAAGCGGGGTTCGATCCCGCGACAAATGTCGCTTATGCGGTGCGCTATTTGCGGGAATTGCAGGCGCGCAGCGGGGATTGGAACCAGGCAGTCGCGCTTTACCATTCCGCCACGCCCGAACGGGGCTTGATCTATCAGCAGCGCGTCATGGCAGCGCTGAGCGGCCAGGGCTTTGTGCCTGGCCCAGCACCGGGTGTGATCCCGCTGCCCGGCCCGGCCATGGCGGGGCTTTGCGCTTCAGGCCGCGGGGCGGTGATGCTGATTGGGGCACGTGAACCCAGCCTGAAACCCGTGCCGACCACGCCCGAGGTTGAATTGCGCCTAAGGGGGGGCGGTACCCCTGGCCCGGCGACGCGCACGCGCATCATGTGCCTACCCAAGCCGGCCAATGGCCCAACCGAAGTGGCCGAAACCCGCCCGACGGCAGGCGCGCGGCGCTAACGCCCGTTTTATGATCGCATTTTCCGAGCCACCAAGCGTGCCGCTTGGCTCGAAAATGCTTGAGGTTTGATCGCATTTTCCGAGTCGCCAAGCGTGCCGCTTGGCTCGAAAATGCTCAGGCCCCAATCCGCGCAATGCCGCCCATATAGGGGCGCAGCACTTCCGGAATGGCGATACTGCCATCTTCCTGCTGATGGGTTTCCAGCACCGCAATCAGCGCACGGCCCACAGCAACGCCTGAACCATTCAGCGTATGCAAAAAAGCTGGTGCCCTTGGCATCCTTGGCGCGGTAGCGCGCGCCCATGCGCCGCGCCTGAAAATCCCGGCAATTGGAGCAGGAGGAAATTTCCCGCCACGCGCCCTGGCCCGGCAGCCAGACTTCCAGATCATAAGTGCGCGCCGCGCCAAAGCCCGTATCGCCCGCGCAAAGGATAATGCGCCGCCACACCAGGCCCAATTCGGTCAGCACGCGTTCCGCGCAGCGCGTCATGCGTTCATGCTCGGCATCGCTGTCTTCGGGCTTGACGATGGAAACCAGCTCCACCTTGGCGAATTGATGCTGGCGCAACATGCCGCGCGTATCGCGCCCGGCACTGCCGGCTTCAGAACGGAAACAGGGCGAAAGCGCGGTCAGGCGCAAGGGCAGATCGGCTTCGCTGAAGATTTCCTGTGCGGCGAAATTGGTCAGCGGCACTTCGGCGGTTGGGATCAGCCATCGGCCATCCGACGTGCGGAACAAATCTTCGGCGAATTTCGGCAATTGGCCGGTGCCATACATGGTGCTGTCATTCACCAACAAGGGCACGGCGCTTTCGGTATAACCGTGCGCCTCCGTATGCAGGTTCAGCATCCATTGGCCAAGCGCGCGTTCCAAGCGCGCGAGCGCACCCTTCAACACAGTAAAGCGCGCCCCGGCCAGCTTTGCCGCCGTGGCGAAATCCATCAGGCCGAGCGCTTCACCCAATTCAAAATGCTGCTTGGGCTGAAAAGGGAATTCGGGCGGTGCGCCATGCTGGTGCTGCACCACATTGGCGCTTTCATCGCGCCCATCCGGCACTTCCGCATCCAGGATATTGGGCAGCGATTCCAGCACGGCATTTTGCGCGGCTTCGGCCGCCGCCGCTTCGGCTTCCAGCGCCGCCATGTCATCGCGCAACCGCACGGCTTCGGCTTCAAGCGTGGCGGTATCGCCACCTTGGCGTTTGGCTATGCCGATATCCTTGGAAAGCGCATTGCGCCTGGCCTGCTTTTCCTGCAGCGCGGTTTGCGCCGCACGCCGCGCTTCATCATGCGCCAGAATGCCCGCCGCGGCCGCGGGGGCACCGCGCCGCGCCAGCGCCGCATCGAAAGCGGCCGGATCGGCGCGCAATTGTCTTAAGTCATGCATATACCTGATCCTCCGATGGGATCGTTACGCTTTGGTGTCTTCGTCCTTTTGCTTTGGGGTCATCCACCCCGCCGCCAGGATCGAGATTTCATAAAGCAGGATCAGCGGCACAGCCAAGCCAATTTGGCTGATCACATCGGGCGGCGTCAGGATGGCGGCGGCGACAAACATACCAACAATCGCGTAACGACGGCCTTTTCTCAGGCTTTCCACATTCAAAATGCCAACCTTGCACAAAAGCGTGAGCAGCACCGGCAATTGAAAGGCGATCCCGAAGGCCAAGATCATATGCATCACTAGCGAAAGATATTCGCCAACCTTGGCTTCCAACTGCACCGGAATACCGCCTGATCCGGGCATGGTTTCAAATGAGATGAAGAATTGCCAGGCCAGCGGGAAGATAAAGAAATAGGCCAAAGACGCGCCCGCCAGGAACAAGAAAGGCGAGGCGATCAGGAAGGGCATGATCGCCCGTTTTTCACTGCGATAAAGCCCCGGCGCGACAAATAGCCAAAGCTGCGTTGCCCACATTGGGAAGGAGCAAAATACCGCGCCGAAAAAGGCCACCTTCAAATAGGTGAAGAAGGCTTCATAAAGCGCAGTGAAGATCATGCGCCGATCGCCACCACCCTGCTGGGCCAGGATATCGGCCAAAGGCTGTGCCAGAAAAGCATAAATCTGTGGCGAGAAATAATAGCATACCGCAAAAGCCGCAACGAAAGCGCCGACAGACCAAAGCAGCCGCGAACGCAGCTCCTTCAAGTGGTCCATGAGTGGCATGGCCTTGTCGTTTATCTGATCGTCATCCCGGGTGGTGGACACAGAAAATCCTCAAACGCTGGCGGCAGGCGGGGTGGATGACGAAGGCGAAGACGCCGGGGCTGGTTCAGGTGCCGGCGGCAAGGGGGCGGCGAAACGCGCAACCGTGGGCGGCACAAAGGCGGGGGCATCCGGCGCAGGCGGCAATGCGGGCGGCACATAAGGCGCTGGCGGCGGCGGCATGAAAGTATCGCGCAGCGGGTCCTCGGCCATGGTTTGCTGTAAAGTACCATCCGCATCAACGGCTTTCTGGATCTCGCCCTTGATGTCGAAGCTCCGGATTTCGTTGATGGTGCTTTTCATCTCATGGATGGAATTGCGCACATCATCCAGCTTGGCTTCGCGCACCAGCTCATCGGCTTGTTGCTGAAAATCGCCAGCCATGCGGCGCAGCTTCTGGACACCCTTCGCGACACCGCGAATGGCCTCCGGCAAATCTTTTGGGCCGATGACCACCACGGCGACAACCGCGATGACGGCGATTTCTGACCAAGCGAGGTCGAACATGCGCTCCTTTGTCCTGCGCGCGTTATTCCCGCAGGGAAAGCCCCGTTAGCAGGAAGCTGGATGCGCGCCAACCGCCCCCATATGGCGCGCCGGGGGGCGAGATGAAAGCACCTTCATGTTTCGATGCGCGGGAAAACAAAGGCCCGTTCCGGGTCCAGCACCACGGCAATACGCTCCCCCCGCCGCAACTGCCGTCCCGGGGGCAGCCGCGCATGCAGATGAAGCAAGCCGCCCGCGCCATCGGGCAGGGCCAAATGGGCCAGCGTGGTGGAACCAAGCAGGCGGAAGGCTTCCACCTCCACCATCTGGCCTTCGGCGCCAAGCCTTAGCCCTTCGGGGCGAATCAGCACCTCAACCTCTGCCCCATCGGCAAAACCAGGGGCGGGCAGGGTGCCTAGCGCGGTTTCTGCCTGGCCGGCCTGGATTCGCGCGGGCAATTGGTTCACCTCGCCCAAAAAGCCCGCCACGTAGCGATCCACCGGCGCAAGATAGAGCGCTTCCGGCACGCCCACCTGCAAAATGCGGCCTTCGCGCATCAGGGCGATTCGGTCCCCCATGAACATGGCTTCTTCGGCGTCATGGGTAACAAGCAAAGTGGCGATGCCGGCTTCTTGCAGCACATGCAGCGTGTCATCGCGCACTTTCTCGCGCAGCCTGGCATCCAGGCTCGCGAAAGCCTCATCCAGCAGCAGCACGGAAGGGCGCGGGGCAAGCGCGCGGGCAAGGGCCACGCGCTGCTGCTGCCCGCCCGACAGCATATGCGGAAAAGCATTCTGGAAGGCTTCCAGCCCCACGCGGGCAAGCGCATCCATAACACGCCAAACCCTTTCGCCACGCGGGGCGAAGCGGAGCCCGAAGGCGACATTTTCCGCGACCGTGAGGTGGGGAAACAGCGCATAATCCTGAAAAACAAAGCCGATATGCCGCGCTTCCGGCGGCACCTCCCGCCCCGCTTCGGCAATCAACCGCCCGCCGATTTCAATCCGGCCATGCTGCAAGGGTTCAAGCCCCGCCGCCAGACGCAGGAGCGTGGTCTTGCCGCAGCCAGAGGAACCGAGCAGGCAGACAATCTCCCCCGCCGCGACACTGAGTTCAATGCCGGCCAGAACCTCCCGCGCGCCATAGGCGTGGCGGATATCGGCGAAGCTGAGGCTCACCTTTGGCTGGCTTCCTCGGCGGTTTCTGGTGCGGGCTCTGGGGCGGCTTCCGGCTGGGCTTCAGCTTCAGCCTCAATTTCGGCTTCGGCTTCGGTTCCCGCTTCAGTTACAGCTGCGGCTTCGGGTGCCTCGGCTTCCTCGGGAATGATGGGCGCGTTCAGGCCAGGCAAGGGCGGTGCATCGCCGGTGACCAATTCTTCCTTGCGCGGCAGATCCGCCAGCGATTTCAGGGAGAATTGTTCCAGGAATTTCGGCGTTGTGCCCCAAAGCGTGGGCCGGCCCGGCACTTCCCGCCGCCCGCGTGGCGCCACCAGGCCAAGCTCCAAAAGGGATTCGAGGGTGGTCTGCGCCAGCGTCGCGCCACGGATTTCTTCCACATCGCCGCGCGTGCAGGGCTGGTGATAGGCGATGATGGCGAGTGCTTCCATCGCCGCGCGGGGCAGGCGGCGCGGGCTTTCCACCACCTTGGTCAGGCGGGGCGCGAGGTCCGCAGCCGTCCGAAAAGCATAGCCGCCGCCGATTTCCGTCAGCACCACGCCGCGCCCTTGATAGGTTTCAGCGAGTGCCGCGCAGGCCATGGTGGCGGAAACGCCTTCGGGCAGCACAGTGCCCAGGGTTTGCGGCGATACGGGGCGGTCAGCAGCGAAAATCACCGCTTCCGCAATACGCAGCGCCAGCGCCATGGTGGCTTCATCCGGCGCGGTGGGCGCTACCGGGGCGGGGGTTTCCACCGGCGCTGCCGCTTCAGTCTGTTCTTCCATCGCTGCCCCCTTCTTCCGCCCGGCGGCGGATCATAATCGGCGCGAAGGCCGCTTCCTGGTGCAATTCTATCCCGCCACCCCGCGCCATTTCCAAGCCCGCGATCAGGGTACTGGCAAGCGCGGCGCGCTGTTCTACCGGATCGTCAAAGCCTTCCGGCAGGAAGGCGCGCAATTCAGACCAGCTTGGCAGCGCGCCGACCAACTTGGTCAGCCTTTCCAGCGCTTCCTGCACGGTAAAAAGCTTGCGTGGCTTGGGCCGATAGGGGCGCGCGGCCAAAGCGCGGCGCCGCCCCGTCACATAGGCCTGCAAAAGCGCTGGCAGATCAGCCGCGATGCCAGAGCGGTCTTCCACCTTCAGCCGCTCCGGGGCGCCGCGGGCAAAGACATCATGGCCAAGCCAGGGGCGCCGGTTCAGCCAAAGGGCGGCGGCGCGCATGCGTTCCAGCGTGGCAAGCCGATCGGTCAAAGCCTCGGCCAGCGCTTCGGCGTCTTCGCCTTCCACCTGTTCTGGCGGGATCAGCAGGCGGGATTTCAGCCAGGCGAGCCAAGCCGCCATCACCAACCAATCCGCAGCTAATTCCAGGCGAATCCGACGCGCGCCTTCAACCACTGCAAGGAATTGCTCGACCAAGGCGACGATGGAGATCTTGGCCAGATCCACCTTCTGCGCCCGGGCGAGTTCCAGCAGCAGGTCCAGCGGGCCTTCATAGCCTTCAAGCTGCAATTGGAGGGAGGATTCGCTCATCTGTCCCGTTACCCATGTCCGGTGAGCATGAGAACGAAATCGAAGGCGGGCGCAACCACCCCCC